>CAIXSC010000823.1 GCA_903921945.1 uncultured Planctomycetaceae bacterium | reverse complement strand
GGTTGTTGGTTGTCGGTTGTTGGTTGTTGGTTGTCGGTTGTCGGTTGTCGGTTGGCGGTTGGCGGTTGGCGGTTGGCGGTTGTCGGTTGGCGGTTGGCGGTTGGCGGTTGTTGCTGGTGACTGGTGACTGATCGCTAACTGTGGAACGCTGCCTACTGCCTAAAGCCCGCTGCCTGCTGCCTGCAGCCTGCTGCCTTCTCGGTTTTTCGCATTTTGCTTGGTTTTTTGTGGGGTGGTTATGGCAGGACTTAATGCGGAGGGGACGCGGGGGATCGTGTTGGCGGGCGGGGCGGGGACGCGGTTGCATCCGCTGACGCTCGCCACCAGCAAGCAGCTCCTGCCGGTGTACGACAAGCCGATGGTTTACTACCCGCTGTCGACACTCATGCTATCGGGGATTCGCGACATCCTGCTGATATCCACTCCGCAGGACATCGGCGGTTTCCAACGGCTGCTCGGCGATGGCCATCGCCTGGGGATCGACATTCAGTACGCGGTGCAACCGAAGCCGGAGGGGCTCGCGCAAGCGTTCATCCTCGGCCGCGACTTCATCGGTTCCCGCCCCGCGGCGTTGGTCCTGGGCGATAACCTGTTCTATGGCCGTGGCTTCCAAGAATTGCTCGCCCGAGCCGTCCGTCATACCTCCGGGGCGACCATCTTTGGCTATCCGGTGCGTGATCCCGAGCGGTACGGCGTCATTGAAGTCGGTCCGGCAGGACAGGTGCTGTCGATCGAGGAAAAACCGGCTCGGCCGAGGTCGCGCTACGCGGTACCGGGGCTCTACTTTTACGATAACCGCGTGGTCGAGATCGCCGCCAACCTGCGGCCGTCGCCGCGGGGCGAGCTGGAAATCACGGATGTGAACCGCGTCTATTTGGAACGGGGGGAGCTGCGTGTCGAGCTGTTCAGCCGGGGCTTCGCGTGGCTCGACACAGGCACCCATGAGGCGCTGCTGCAGGCGTCGAATTTCGTGCAGACGATCGAAGAGCGGCAGGGATTGAAAATCGCCTGCTTGGAGGAAATCGCCTACGAACGCGGCTTTATCACGGCCGAGCAATTGGAGCGGATCGGGCGGGAAATGAAAAACGCCTACGGCCAGTATCTGCTCGACCTTCTCCAAGGGAGCGTGTGATGATCTCGCGACCGGGAGGGCTGGACGGGCTATTGGTCTTTGAGCCGCGCGTGTTCCGCGACGATCGGGGCTACTTTGTGGAACTGCATCAAGCGGCCCGCTATCGGGACTTCGGTTTGGAAGCGACCTTCGTTCAAGACAATCTGTCGCATTCGCGACGGGGCGTGGTTCGCGGCCTGCACTATCAGTGGCAACATCCCCAGGGGAAACTGGTGAGCGTCGTGCGCGGGGCGATCTGGGATGTGGCCGTGGATCTGCGGCGCGCATCGCCGACTTTTGGTCACTGGTGGGCAATCCGGCTCGACGACCGCACGCACACGCAGTTCTGGCTGCCGGCGGGTTTCGCGCACGGCTTTCAAGCGTTGGAGGACGACACGCTGGTGTTGTACAAAGTGACCGATTTCTGGCAGCCGGGCGACGAGCGAACGCTTGCCTGGGACGATCCGCAATTGGCGATCGCCTGGCCGCTCGCGGACGCCATCGTGTCGGCGAAAGATCGCCAAGGCCAGCGGTTCTCGGAGGCAACCGCGTTTTGATCCGCATGGCCAGCCGTTCAGCCCCGCAGTTTCCAACCGAGTAGGGCGGCGAAGCTACCAGAAGATCATTTTGCGAGCGACAGCCCAGTAGCCGCCGAACCATGGGTTGGCGATCCAGCGGATCAGGAAGCCTTGCAGTTCGATAGACTGGAAGCGGCCGAGGAAGCTATGGAGAAAGGCGCGGTCTCCGATCCCGCGGCGCCGTTGCGCCGCGCGGCGCGCTCGCCACAGTTCGCGCACTGTTCGAAGCGACCCGTAATACAGGTAGGCTCGCAGCTTCTGCCTCAGCACCCCGTGCTGCGCCGCGAACACAAGTTGGCCGCATTCCATCGCCAACAGTGCCGGCGCGATGAGAAGCAGTGT
>CAIXSC010000822.1 GCA_903921945.1 uncultured Planctomycetaceae bacterium | reverse complement strand
CTTCATATCAATACCCGGACCAAGCCCGGTCCTCTGGATGAATGGGACAAGGGGATCAAGCGCAACACCTACTCGGTGCTCGTGGAGGGCGAGATTAAACTGTTTGGCGCAGTCGACCTCAAGGGTAAAGGTCTCATTGAGCTGACGAACGGCGTGTTTCGGTTGGAAATCGAAATGAAGTTCGAGATCCTCGGCACCGGTATCGATGCTCGCGGGTTTTTCAGCTCGGAAGGGGAATTCGAGCTGTACGTTGGTGGATCTTTATCGATCGGCCTGTTACCGGTTATTGGCGTGACCGGCTTCGCGAACTTCCGAGTCGCTCGCCTGGATGACAACGGAAAGGATCCGTTCGGAAACCAGGATTTCCGGATGTATGTCACGGGCAATCTTGGCGCGGATGTTAGGCTGTTTGGGATCACGCTAGCTGGCGCGAGCTTGTCATTTGGATATAACGGCGACACTGGCGATGTGACGATTAAGCCGTGCGTGTATATAATCGGAATCGAGAAGTGCCATACCTTTAAGCTGTTTCAACTGCGGGTTCCGCCGCCGATCTATCTGGCGGGCAATCTCGACGACGCGTCGAACCTGTCGCCCGAAGGCGTGCCACCAAAGTTCGAGGGTGGCGATCTATACTTGAATATGGGGCCGCGGGCGTTCCTCCGTAAAGCCGGCACGGAGGGGGTCATCAACGAAGGCATGAAGATCTCGCACATTGACTACGATTACGAGCGGGGCGGCGAGATCGTCCGCGTTGAATGGTACGATCGCGCGTCCACCTTCGCCGGTGTGCGGAGGATCATCGCCTATGGCAGCGATGGTTTCGACGCCATCATCACCGATCCGCTACTCGATGCGCCGGTGACCGTCTACGGCGGCGACGATCGCGATTTTATTTACCTTAACGGCACTGGCGACGCCTATGTCGATGCCGGTCCCGGCGATGATGATATTCATGTCGAATCGCCTAATGCGCATTTCGCATTCGGTGACGGTTTCGGACGCGACGATCTGATGCACAACGGAATCCGTCGCACTTATGATTTCTCGCAGTCGACCGAGGCTCTCACTGGTACTTGGACGGACAGGCGACTCGAGCTGACGCCATCCGGCCAGCAGCGGAGGATTATTGGCGCGGCCACAATCAAGGGCCGTCCGGCCAAGCTGATTCCGCTCGAGCCCGGCGTGGTCACGGCGCACATGCCGAACCACGGTTTCAAGGTTGGCGAGCGTGTCGCGGTGGACACTCCTGGTTGGTACTACTACACGGGCACTTTTGAGGTTCTCTCGGTCAGTCAAAACATGTTCGAATTCGCCGCGGCTGACTTCCTTGGCAATGCGCCGAAGGGAACCTCGGTTCACGTCTGCATGGCGCTATGCGATACTTCGAACCCGATTCCGCTTCCGGAGTCTACGAAGGCGTTTCACGATGGCGAGAACACGGTTTACTTGAAGCTTGACGCGGAGATCCATCCCAACGGTGGCAATGTTCCGATCCAGGGATCGGCCTCGGCGTACTATGGCAGTTTCAACCTTACAAGAATCTCGCCGAAATGGGTGACATTCAATGTGCCGTATTCGCGGGTGCGGGAGGTGTTCGGCACGGCATATCTTCCGGAGTTGTTGTCCTTCGGTTCCGGTGACGACCGCCTCACGATTCACGGCGGCGAGGATCGCGGAATTGTGGTGGAAGACAACGCCGGTGGCGAGGATACGATCACCATTTCGGGATCGCTAGATGCAACGCAAACTCTCGTTCCCTCGATTTACCGGAATCGCAAGTTGACGGTGGTTTACTCGGGTGTGGACCAGATCAATCTGGTGGACGCGACGACTCACCTGACGTTAGTGGGGCCGGTGGAAGGCCAGCCGATTTCCATGGGGAGTATTGGCGTTGGGGCCGCGGCGATTTCAGTGGCGTTGCCGGTGCCGCTCGTTGCCAAGGGACTTGAGATTGACAGCCGCGAGACGTTTGTCATCTCGCAGCCGATCGAGGTGGATCGGTTCAATATTCGCGTTTTTGGGGATGCACAATCGTTGACGATTCCCTATGAGCTTTCCGCTTCCGAGTCGATTCAGCTGGTCGTGGCGGATGGGACACTGAACCTTCCGGCCGGAACGCAACTGAGCACGAATACGGCTGTTATTAAGGCGAGAGACGTAGTCGCCCCCGCGAATTACGTGAAGTTGTCTGTCGACACGCTTACCCTGGTGACGTCGCCTCAGGCGTCGTCGGTATTGTCAGTGGAAAATGATCGCGACCTGACGGTTACCAACAAGACCGATTCCGATCATTTGATTCTGTTTAACGACCTTTTGGACGTTGTTTTCCCGTCCCTCGCTTGGCGAACGGCCGCTTCGGAGGATTGGAAGACGCAACTCGCCGACACGGGCGCCAATCCCTACGCCATTTCGATTAATGGCGATTTCCGGTTGACCTTGCCGGCATGCGAGTCGCCAACAGGGGTGGTTGACAAAGGTGACGAGGACACGTTGCGGGTGCTTGGGAGCATTCGTTCCTATGGCGGCGACTTGAAGCTCACCGCCGATGAACTCGATTTCCTCGGCGGGGCGAACTCGATTCGCGGCACGAAAAAGTTTGAGATCCGATCGGCGACGCCGGTTTGGACGTATCGGCTCGGGACATCGGCGGAGACGTCGACCGGCGGAATTGTCGATCCGCAGTTCGCTCCAGGTATGCTCGATCTGCCAACCCGCGATATCGAGGCATTGTCGAATGGATTCACCCTTGTCGACATCGGCAGGTCGGATGCTGGTAACAGCATGCTAATCGGCGACATGTTTAATATGACGACGGTTAAGGCGACCGGCGAACCGCGATTGGTGGATGCGTCGATTAAGGATGCCGTCACATTGCGTGCCGAGACGTTCCGGATCGAGGGGGATGCGCGGGCTCCGATGGATCCGATCACGCTGGTCGGTGAATCGGCCCAAGTGATGCGCACGAATGTGCATACGCCGAACGAAGCGAATATCGACGCTGGGCTGACTGGTTCATCGATCACGATGAACCTCGATGAAAGCCTGCAGATGGGTGGATTTCTGATTGGCACGGAATCGGTGGTGGTGTCGGTTACGGGCACATCGGGCCTTCTGAGCATCGTCACCGACAATGGCAGTGAGATTCGCACGCGAGCGGCTTCCGGTCGACTCGATCTAACTGGCAGCAAGTCGATCCGCATTGCCGGGCGGGTTCAGACGGATGGCGCCAGCTCTGTGCCGAACATCATCGCCTCCGAAAGGCTGGATCTGGTCGCGGGCGCCGATGTGGCCGCGCTCAGCGGGAACGTTACGTTGTCGTTGACGGCGGGGACGCTTTTGACGCTGCATCCGGGGAGCAATGTGCGAGCCGGCGTCGCCGTCGACTTCGGCAGCAATCCGCCCGCCTACTCCGTCTTGGGACAAAACGCGAACGTTTCGCTGGAATCGCCCCATGAACTGATGATTGGCGGATTGGTAGTGGCCAGTGGCGGCGCGACGGTGAAGGCCGGAGTGCCGATGCAGGACAACAGCGACTTGTTCGACGAACTCACAAGTGCCGATCCGGATCAGTATTTAGCGGGGCAGTCGTCTTATGCCGTGCTTGTTACTGGAACGATGGCGATCCTTGGGGCTAATCGCCGGCTCGACATCGCGACGGGCAGTGATTTGGTTGTGTACGGGAACATTTCTCTTCCGGGAGCCAACTCAACGTTGCGACTGCAATCGGACACTTTCACGTATGTCGAGGGTGAAGTGTTGGCGGCCAGCGGCGTGGAGGTGTATGGCGGTGTGAAGATGGATGGCACGTCGCTAGGCGGCGCCGACTCGCGCGGCACCAGCGTCTATTTCGGAAAGACTGGACGCACCACGGTGACACAGGCGGGCGGACGCGCGATTATTCGCGGCGCCAAGGACGTGGAGATCCATGGCGTGATCGTTCCCGGCGGCTCGATTGGCGAACAAGGTGTGAACTGGGCTGGCGATGGTTCGTCGATCCATGTTGTCGCGGGGGAACAACTGGTCATTGATAGCGCGCTTCAAGCGGCAGGTGATGTCACCGTCGAGGCGGGAATACCGGGCGCGGATGACAACGACCGTCCGCTGATCGTCACGACGACCGGCGGTTTGAATTCCGCCGGCCTCGGGGCGGGCGGCACGGGTGGCGTGATTCGAGTTGTTTCCGGCGGCGACCTGGAACTTGGCGGCAACATCACGGCGGGCGCCACGATTCGGCAGACGTTCGATAGCGATGGCGACCTGGCAAGCGAGACCTATCAATGGACGAACCGTCCGTCGCGGCTAGAGGTGGTAGCGGTGGGCCGTGTGCTGGTTGGGGCGAATACGGTGGACGGCCAAGGAGTCCCGGTGAAGGCGGGCGGTTACCTGCGTGCCAGCCAATCGATTCTGATCGATGGCGGCACACACGCCACCGGCCAGGGGGTCGTCGTTTACGCCTCGTCGGAAATCAACACATTCAATCCCGCGAGTGCTATCACGATTGTGTCCGACCAGGACGCGGCGGTGCTGGGCTTGGTCGTCGCGGGCGGTGATGTCTTGAAGCAATTCGACGCCGCTGGCAAGTATCGCGGACGCTCGATCGTACGCAATGCCGGGGATTCGACCATCCGTGTCGAGGCCGGTAATCAAGCGCAAATCGCCCAGGATATGTGGGCCGGAAAGGGTATCACCGTCATTGGCGGTGTCGATCCTGTGGATGCGAACGATCCACTGTCCGGCCGCTCCGTGCTTGTTCAAGGTTCGTCGCAATTGCGGGCCGATCGTGCGGCGGGCGCGATCGAACTGCGCGGTCCAAGTGGCGTTGAGGTGATGGCGGCTGCCTACAACCATGAGTTGTTAGCCGCCAATCTGCTCCAATCGGCCAAGGCGAAGTTGGCGAATGATGTGACGCTGCGGATCACGGTGGATCGCGGCACCTGGACTTACCTTGGGGATGTGACGGTGACGGCGGCGGCTACAGCGGACAACACGAACATTGCCGAATTGATCGCGGACGTCCAGGCAGCGTTGCTCGAGACGGAGTTCCGGGTGGCGACCTCCACCGATCCCGCACGAACTGTCGGAGCCACATTCCAATTGGATCCCGCCGCGATGGAACTCAACGCCAGTTCCCGGGGTGGCCGATTGCTGCTGGGTAGCGAGAATCCGTTTACGCTGTCGGGCGAACCGTCCACGCCGGCGCCTGCGGCCTTGCCAACGCCAGACTTGGCGCCCTCGCTGGCCACTGGCTCAAAAAACATCGCGGAACTGGGTTTCGTGGTGGCGAACGACAGCTTGGCCGCTTCGGCCGAACGGTTGGGAATTCTTGCGGACGGAACTGGCGCGACGGTGGCGATCGGGGCGGCAACCGCTCCTAAAGCGAGCGTGCGAATTGGCGCACGCGTGGTGGCATCTGGTTCGATCATCGTGAATACGGCCCGCGATGCGAGCATCGCGACTGGCGCCGCCGACTTCCAGTTGTCAAAGAGTGGCGGCTTGAAGTCCACGGACGCCAATGTCGTTGTAACGGGCAGTGGCGGTTATGCGAATATTGAAGGCGCTTTGCAGGCGATCGGAACAAGCGGCGATGTGCGGGTGACAAACTACGCCAACATCGACGTCAGCGGCCTGATCGAAGCGGGCGACGAGATCGTGTTGGAGGCGAACGCTCCGGGCGGAACCGATCCAAGCGTCAATCTGATCGCGGGTGGCGAAGTGCGGTCGCTTAACAAGGGCGCGCTCACCATCGCCGGCAGCAAAGATGTGTACGTCGATCTTGCGTTGGGGATTGATTACGAGTTTTCGAGTCTCAACTTGTCGTCGACCAGCGGCAAGGTGGTCATGGGGCCGAATGGCGGATTCCGCACGGCGGGCAAGCTTGTGTTGGAGGGTGAATCGATCGACTTCCGAGGCCGGATTGTGTCGACGGCGACAAGTGCCAATGCCTCCGACTATACGATGATCTTCAAGGCGACGAATCCGGCCGGGACCGGTGTTCGCATGGCAGGCAACCTCTCGGTCGCCGGCTCGGTCCAGGTGATCTCGCCCAACGATATTGTGTTTGACGGCATGGTCGCCACGCAAACCGGTGCGACGGCGGGCTGGGATATCACCGCGCCCGGGAACATTCGATTCGGCACGGTGAACGCGAAGGATGGCGGCGGCTACGAGAATCGCGGCGCCCGTGTTGGCGCTGCGCAATACATGCGGGTCAACGCTGGCGGCTGGATCGAGGTCGCCGCGGGTGCGCAACTGTTCACGCGCAATGCCAACAGCCTGACGGAACTGACGGCTGGAAGCGATATCACTGTGATCGGCACGGTGGTGGGCGGCGGCGTCATCGGCTCGAATGGGGCCACAACCTGGACTGGCCCCGATGCCAAAGTGACGATGCTCGCCGATAAGGTGACGATTGGAGGGTTGGGGCCCGATTCCAGCGGCACGATGGTGACGTTTGGCGGTGTGGTCCACGCCACCGGTGACATCGCGCTGATGGCGCGGACGCTCGGCGCGGACAGCAAAGTTTTGATCGGAAGTTTAAGCAACGTCCAAGGCGATCCGACGCCGGAAGCGCGGTCCCTCGCGGGTGCCGCTTCCAAGGTGTCGCTGTTGTCGGATGGTGTGATCGAGGTCTTCGGCACGGTTGGTTCGCAACAAACCGATTCGGATGTCGAGCTTCGCGCGGCGGGCAAGGTGTACGTCGACGGGCTTCTGGACGCCGCCGATCTACTCGAAGTCTCCAGCGTCGGTTCATTCAATACGGCAGTTGGCTTGGAAGTCACGCCGCTGCTGCTCCGCACCAACGCCAATGGGCATTTGATCGATGGACAAGGCCGATTGATTGACGAACAGGGCCGGTTGGTGAACGTGGATGGCGATTTCGTGGATGCCAGCGGCAATGTGCTGGCCAACGGTGTGGCCCCTGTGTTCGGCGGCGCGCCCGTTCGCCTCGGTGGCGGCACACTCGATGCGGGCACGCTTCGTATTACGGTGCCCAATCAGTTGCTGCTGAACGGTATGTTCGGCTCGATCCGATCCGCGAATGGCCGCATTGAGTCGGACATGCAAACCGCGACGATCGATGCCAAGGGCGACATTCGGTTAGGTGGCCGCTTCCAGGCCATGAAGACGATCGACATCCGCGCGGCTAACTTGACCACGACGGACAAGGCGGTGGTAATTGCCCGCGAGTCCGCCCACTTGCTCGCCAACAACGTGGCGCACATTGGCTACGGCGCCAGCGACTCGCTGTTCGTGATTAACGCTGTGACGAATGTCGAACTGACCGGCGTGATCCAATCGGGTGACGATATCCGCGTGAATGCGGGCGTGAATCGCGGCTGGACCACGGCGACGCTCCTTGGCGCCACGCTGCAGCCGTCGTCGATGACCGGCGGCACCGTTTCAGTGATTCGGTCTGGCATCCTCGACGCGAAGGGTGACATCCGTGTTGTCTCGGGCACGGACGTTCGGTTGGCCGCCGACGTGGTGCTCAGTCCGAATCTTGCCAGTGTCTCGACGCCGCAAATTGTGACGGTGCCGCACACCTATGAAGTCCTTACCGGGCCGGTCCAGGTGCCCGATGGCTTTGCGACCGTCAAGCAAATGACGGAAGTCACGACGACCGTCACCGAGCAGAACGGCGTCCAGCAGATCAAGATCGGCACCGAGTACCACTCGATGGACATCATGCTGCTGCAAGACGGATTCTATAACGGTTCGATCCAGCGCGAATTCTTCGTCCAAAACGTGGACTACGAGAACGAAACCTTGCCGTGGACGACCTATCGCCGGATGGCCGATGGCACGGTGATCCGGGAAGAGCTGGCGATGGGGCAAGGCGAAGCGTTGTCGCCGCCGCCTGTTGGCACCACTTTCGCCGGGTTGACGGATGATCAACGGCTGGCGGTGCTCGACTACTTAGGGTACAAGCCGCTTTACAACTTCGTGTACTCGAATCCGCAAACCCACAGGGTCATCAATGGCAACGCGACGACGACCGCGTGGACGCCGGAATGGGCGGGCAATCCGAATACGATTATCACGATGGACTTCCCTGGCTTGGATGGGAAGTACATCCGCCTCCCTGACGGAGCGCAACTCGACTTCTACCGCGCTGTCTCGCGCGGTGGCACGGCGATGGAATCCGAATTGGTAGGCCGATATCGGGATCATGCGGACGTTAAGTACTTCCAGGATCGCTCCGGAAACTGGGCGGAAGCTTTGCCGGAGTGGGACGACCTGGATGACTCGGAACGCCGTTGGTACGTCACCGCGATCCCCGCGGCGTTGAATGAGACGGTCGATGGAAACGTCCGCGATGTTCGTGCCGGACGCCGTCAGTACGAGGTTTACGACGGCCGTGTGATTCCAGGCGACGACAATCAGGACCGCTCGGTCAGCCACACCTACGAGCCGATCTGGCGTGAGGCGGAGTTGCCGAATCCGAACCCGAATTGCTCGCCCTCGAGCAACCCTGGTTCTCCCGATGGCCGGCGCTGCTCAGTGATTCCAGTCACGCCTCCCAATACGGGCTACGATGTTCTGTCGCAACTTGTGATGGCCCAGACCGGCTACCTGGCTGACTCGGAATTCCTGTTGGATAAGGAACTGGTTGAGACGCGTCCGCATCAATGGGTCGCGATCCAGCGGGTTGTGAATGATGTCGTTCTGCCCCATTTCATGACGCCCTATTCCAAGGGCGGTTGGTTGATCAATCCATCGCAGTTCAGTTGGACTCCGATCGGCAATGACGCCAAGAATGCGGCGAAGAAGACCTTTGTTTCCTGGGGCGACGATGTCGAATCCGCGCTCACTACGCACAGCATGCCCCTTACAGATCCTGGGCTGGATGTGAACGGAACATTGCAGGGGCGCGGCGTGAATCTGGCGGACGTCTTCCGCTACGAACTGCGAGCTCGGGAAGAACCCGTGATGGCTCTGGGCCGGGACACTGGGCCAGGAGCTTATGCCATCGACCATCGGGCCTACTACGATTACAACGTTTTCTATAAACGGTACGAGGACTTTAAAGATTACGAGTACCACTGGATCGGCAAGTGGCACGACATCCGCGACGCGCGGATGCAGTACGCTTGGCAGTGGATCACGCGGCCCGAGGATGTTTACGGCACGCAGCCGTCGTTCGCCACTCGCACCGTCACCCGCACGATTGAGACCGATGTGCAGGTCCAACAGTGGCGTTCGGAGATGGTCGTTCAGACGCAGACCGTGCT
>CAIXSC010000821.1 GCA_903921945.1 uncultured Planctomycetaceae bacterium | reverse complement strand
GCCCACTTTTGGAGCCTTTCGCACACGGCCGCCTACAACGGCTATCCGTCTCATTTTCCGGTGCGCGGGCTGGCCGAATGCGGCCAATGGTTCGCCGATCGCAATGCCGAGTTGCACAAGCGCGGCGTGAAAGTGGTCGGGCATTTCAATGTCGAATTCCTTGTGGGCGATATCGATGGTCCGAACGGCCCCACAGGATTCTTCAAGTTTTATAAAGACCTGTGGGACGAGCGGGAATTGGGACCGAAGCCGGTCGCCGACCCGCGCGAACTGCTCGAACGCGGACCCGATGGAGCGCCGATCGGCCAAAAAGGCTACGGAATCGGCGGAATGCACGAGTACTGGGCCTGCTTGCGAAACCCGCATTGGCAAGCGGTGCTACGCGCCTGGATCAAACGCGGCATCGAGCGCGGTGTGGACGGCTACATGATCAATTATTTTTACCGCCACAATTGCCTGTGCGAACATTGTCAAACGTCATTCCGCGGCTATCTGCGGGAACGGCACACAGGCCCCGAATTACGCGAGCGGTTCGGTATCGACGATCTGGAGAAACAGCGATTCGCGGAGCTCGTCTCGTGGCATGATCCGCGCGATTCCTCGCCGCTGCGGCGTGAAATGCTGCGGTTTTCGCAGGTGTCGAATAAACGGGTGTTCGACGATCTCTTTGTCAAGTATGGCCGCTCGCTGAAGCCCGCACTGATTGTCGGGCAGTGGAACCACTTGGGGAACTTTTCGCAAATCAGCGGCGACGAACGGTGCCTCTTGCCCGCCGAGTTATGGGGACGCGACGAGGACTATCTTTGGTACAGCACCGGTGACAGCGCGCACTTCACCGATCTGTCGCAACGCTTTCTCGGCGACGCCACGCTTCAAGCCCGTTTCATACGGGGCGCGTTCGACGACAAACCGTTCACGCTGGGAAAATACGAGGGCACTCGCATCCGCGCGGCGATCGCGGAACTGGCGGCCAATGGCGGAGCCCCGATGGGGTTCTACACTCGCTTCACCGACCCGGCAGCGCGGGACGTCATCGTCCGTTACTACCAGTTTCTACGACGGCATGACGCCGTGTACCGGGGCAATCGTCCGGTCGCCGACTTCGCGCTGCTGTTTCCGCGCCGCGCCGTCCATGCCGGGCGACTCGACGCGCTCGAACGATTCCGTGAAATGGGTCGCGAAATGCTCGAACGCCACCTGCTCTTCGATGTGCTGCCCGATGACCAAGCCGCGCCGGAACTGCTGGCGGGTTATCGAGCCGTCTTCACCCCGGACCCTGGCGCATCGCCAGCGGCCGCCACAAAGCCATCGCTTGCGTCGCGTTCCGAGATGGACGCAATCGTCCAGCGGGCCGATGGCAGTCGTTTCACCGCGCCGTTCACCGTGCGGGTCTCGGCGAGCCAACCAGCGGCCGGAGGAGAATGGGATCTCCACTTCGTCAATTACAACCGCGAGGAGCCGCCAAAGCAGAACGGCCAGCCGAGTTCCGGAGGCGGTATTCAGGATGAAAAGCCAATCGCGGTTGCTGGCATCACGGCGGATTTGGCAGTTCCGGCCGGCCGTCAAATCGCCGCCATCCGATTCGCCACGCCGGAGAGCGACTTGGAACGTGACCTAGCCTGGAAAGCGGACGCGGGACGAGTGCGATTCACACTGCCCGAGTTCCTGGTCTATGGCGTCGTCCGGATCGTCTGGCAGCGGTAGCGGTAGAGGAGATTCAGCCCACAACGATGACTTCACGTGGCGTTGTTTCGGATAACGCTGACAGCGCCGAGACGTTGTGCTGAATTCTGCTCCGATCTTCCGCCGCAACGGCGAACTGAGCAGTGATTCGATGGCATCGAAAGAAGCTGCCGGCAACTTGGGCACGGGAGTTCCGCTTGCAAGCCTCAGAAAAAAACGGGCCTTCCGCGTTTCCTGCGGGTCGCCATCGCAGGAGTCGCAGGGTGCGGCTTTCGCCGTGGCTCGGAAGTTCGGAGCGGCACGAATCTGCGGCGGGCCCCACACGAATCCCGGATGTAACAAAAAACTCGCGTTTTCCGCAGGGAAAACACGAGTTTCTTAGTCAACCAATCCAAGAATTCAGTTTCGATTAGGCCCAACGAAACGAGCGAAGTTACCTCGCGACGCTTTACACTGCGGCGGCTTCGCGACGTTCCGCTCGGCGTTGTTGGAATTGCTTCTGCAGCTTGCGAATGGCTCGCATTTCCAACTGCCGTACTCGTTCCTTCGACACGCCCATGCGGCGACCGAGATCGTTGAGGCTCGGAGCCTTGTCGTCGTGATCCATGCCGAACCGAGCCCGCAAGATCGCCTGTTCACGCGGGTCCAGGTTGGCGAAAAATTCGGTCAGATCGCCGCGAAGAGCCGACAGATCGACTTCGTTGTCAACTTCGTCGCCACGCTCCTCGGACTGCTCGCCGATGAAGTCCCACGATCCGGTCGCGTATCGATCGCTCTGACGCTTGTGGGCCATGACGAGGCGGAATACCTCGCGTCGAACCACTTTCGTCACGTAGGTGCTGAAGCGGAAACCGCGACTGCAGTCGAATTTCTCGGCGGCCCGAAGCAGCGCGGCCGCACCCTCGCTTAGAAGATCATCGAACGCCATCGCGTCGCTGATGTAGTGCTTCACGATCGACATCACGAGCCGCATGTTCGCGCGGATGATCCGATTGCGAATCTTTTCCGCCCCTTGCACCAATCGTTCGATTTCATCGAGGTCCGCTGGCCGGACGGCCCCTTCCCGGAGCCGCGTTCGCAGCACATTCGCTTGGAACTTCAGGAAGTTCATGCGGCGGAATAGGCATCGCTCATCCTCCGCCGTCAGCAAAGGCACTTCGCACAGGCGACGCAGGTAAGGCGGCAATTTGTCCGGCAGTTCCGCCTGCAAAGGGAGGTCTTCGACAGTCGCCGAAAACGTTAAAACCTCTTCCACCGACTCGATATCCCGCTGGCGGAACGAGGGATGATCGATGAACGCCACCTCACGCTGCATCCAGACGCGAGCGCGGGCCTGCGTGGCAAGGTCAAGCGTATCGCGACGCGGGTCTTCCGACACCGTCGACTGGGCGACCATGCGATGTCCCGAGGGATTGACGGTCTGCGACACCACGGGTGCTACCGTGGCGACCGAGTTGATTGCCGACAACGAGGAAGACACGGCGTCATCGGTTCCGGCGCGACCGGGTGGGCCGGCTTGGAAACCAGCGGGTTGCTTTTCTCGGCCGCGGACTGTTTGCCGACACTCCGCTTCGTCGACGCCGGGGCCAGTTCCACCGACTTCCCCGCACTCGGCTTCGAATTCGCTTTGGAGGTCATCACCGTTTTGGCGGACGCTTTCTTGGCAGCAAGTGCGGCTCGACGATCCCCGACCGACTGCGTGGAACCACCGGACGTTGAAGCTGCCGACCGCAGACGACGGACGGATTTCGCGGTGTCTGATGCGGTCGCCGCGGAAGCGATGGAGGCCGTGGAGGCCATGGCCACCGCGGAACCGGCCGTACGCTGGCTTCGTGAGCTGGCGGACTTGGACTTGGCCGAAACAGGCGTTTGCTGCGCGGCGATCTTGGACTTTCGTGGGGACTTGGACTTTCGCGAACCGAGAACCGCCGCTGTCGCCATGATGAAATTCCTTGTTCGAGACTCTGACCGCCGTCCGTTCAACAATCGACCAAATCATTCAAATCGTTCACCGTACTTTCCGCAAGACGGATTCCCGAATAACAGGCCGCGGGCGGAATGTCGCCGGCCGCTTTCCGCTGCTGCCAAAGCCGTTTTCCGCGAAAAACGATCTTCGAAGAATGTTTTTACGATGCCTGAAATATTGGGCGTTTTTTGGTTTTTTCGGAGTTTCACGGGGGACTCCAGCGCCGCGGGGGAGATCGCGCCGTTCGTCCGCTCGCGAAAAACCGGGGCGGTTCGGCTTGCTTCCATGGCGGGGACTCTCTAAAACCAGTGTGTCAGCAAAACGTCCAAAAAACGTTCGAAACGTCCAGCTTGTTCGGTCGAATCGTTCGCGGTGGACGATTCGATCGTCCCCGTCGATCGGCCGTGTGGGCTATGCGCGTTTCCGTCCTCGGGGTTGCGAGCGGAGTTGGTCGAGCGCGTCGCCGGAGACCGGCAGGTCGAGGCGACGCGTCCCACGTCCACGCGACGCGGTCGATGTTTTTTTGGGACTCGCTGTTTGGCTCATGGCCCCGGACTAAATCACTTTTCCTCTTCCCATTCGTTCCGTACCTCATCTACTCCCGGAGTGCTCGCATGGTTCGCCCGACAATCTCGATGACTCGTCGAACATTTTCCGCTGCATTGGCTTCCCTACCGGCGTTCGCCGCCGCCAGTGATTGGCCGCAGTGGCGGGGACCGACTCGTGATGGCAAGGTTTCCGGAGTCGACTGGCCGGAGACTTTGCAGGGCGACCGTTTGCGGCAGAAGTGGCGGATCGAACTGGGCCCGAGTTACTCGGGGCCGATCGTGGCCGCGGACCGGATCTTCACGACGGAAACGGTGGACAAGAAGCGGGAAGTGGTGAAGGCGATCGATCGGGCGACTGGCCGCGAGCTTTGGGCCGTATCGTGGGACGGCGCGATCAGCGTGCCGTTCTTCGCGAAGTCCAATGGCGATTGGATCCGCAGCACGCCCGCTTACGATGGCGAACGCCTGTTTGTCGGCGGGATCCGCGACGTGCTGGTTTGCCTGAGTGCGGCCGACGGACGCGAGTTGTGGCGGCGGGATTTCGTGGCCGAGCTGAAGTCCACGGTGCCCGCGTTTGGCTTCGTCTGCTCGCCGCTGGTGGTCGACGGCGCGGTGTACGTGCAGGCGGCTGGCGGCTTTTTGAAACTGGAAGCGGCCACGGGGAAGGTGATCTGGAAATCGCTCGAGGACGGCGGCGGCATGTTCGGCAGCGCGTTCTCATCGCCCGTGCTTGTTGATGTGGCGGGGCGCCCGCAATTGGTTGTGCAAACTCGCGAGCAACTTGCGGGTGTCGATCACAACACGGGCGAAGTGCTGTGGTCGGAAAAGATCCCCGCGTTCCGGGGCATGAACATTCTCACCCCGACCTTGCATCAAGGACGTTTCTTCACCAGTGCTTACGGCGGGAAGAGCTCGGCCTACTCGATTGAAAATAAAGACGGCAAGTACACCGTGTCGCCGGCGTGGGAGAACAAGACCCAGGGGTACATGTCCACGCCAGTCATCATCGAGGGACACGCCTACCTGCACTTGCGGAATCAGCGATTCACGTGCATCGATCTTGCCACGGGCGAACTCAAGTGGACCACGCCCAAGACGTTCGGCAAGTATTGGAGTCTCGTGGCTAATAAGAATCGGATTCTGGCGCTCGACGAGCGGGGCGATCTGCTGCTGATCGAGGCCAGTCCGACCGAATTCAAGTTGATCGATGAGCGTCATATCAGCGACGAGGAAACGTGGGCTCACCTCGCGGTCAGCGGCCAACAGCTCGCGGTTCGCGAACTGAAGGCGTTGGCGCTGTACGATTGGTCGTAAGGCCTGGTCAAGCGGGGAGGGCTCGGTCTTCGCGCCCTCCGTTCGCTTTCCGTCGCATCGCTCCGCCGCGGGTCATTCCGCCAACGACACGCAGACGATCTCCTGGTCGTTGCGGGCAACCATGCGGCGGCCCGCGAAGGCCGGATGGCTCCAGACGACGGGGCGACCAAACGCCTCGTTGGTCGGTGCGAGGATGCGAGCCCGGTCAAGCTCCTCGTAGCGGTCGGCGGACAGCTTGGCGATGATCAGCTCGCCCGTTTCGCTCATCAAAAACCAGCGGTCAGCGTTACGAACGAGAAAACAGGTGCCGGAACTGCCAAAGCGCGTGCCGGTGGTCGGCTTGAAAGTTTCCCACAGCCGCTTTCCAGTGCTTAAGTCGACCGCGCGGAAATGGCCTTGTTGGCAGGCGCCGTAGAGTATTCCTTGGTCATCGACCATCGGCGCCGCACACGTCGGATAGACGGCTGTTTGATTGGTTCCCCGCCACAGTTCGGTGGCCGCGGGCCGGTCGCTGGCCAAACGCACCGCGAGCGCTTTGTTGCCGATCCCGCCCGCGAACAGGATATCGTTGTGTTTGACCGGCATTTGGATCGACATGCCATACTGCGGCTCGAGTTTTTCGGACCAGTACAGCTTGCCCGTCTCGGGGTCGAGACTGTTGATCGCTTGCGGATGCCAGATGAGCAATTGGCGGCGACCGCCAGCTTCGATGATCGAAGGCGGGCAATAGCCGAGCGACGGGGCGTCGAGTGCCCGCCAGATTTCCTTGCCCGTGTCCTTGTCCAGGGCAACGGCCAGGCTGCCTGAGCCACCGGCGAGTGTGATCAACTTCTGGCCGTCGATCAGCGGATGAGCGGAATAGCCCCAGATCGGCGTCTCCGCTTTGTACTCGCTGGCCAGATTCCGCGACCACACGACTTTCCCAGTGCGAGCGTCCAGGCAGGTCAGGTGTCCTTCGGCCCCCAGCACGTACACTTTCCCGCCATGGACGGCCGGCGTTGCTCGAGGTCCAGCCGGATAGGAAATGCGGTAAGTCACGGGATACTCGTGCGACCAAACGGTTTTGCCGGAGGCAAAGTCCATCGCCAGGACGCGTTCCCGCCCCGCCAGATCGCTACGCGTTCCAGGATCGTTTTTCGGGGCGTTGCCGGCCGGACTGCCGGCCGCGTTGCCAGCCGGGCTGTCAGCCGGGCTGTCAGCCGGGCTACCGGTCGCGCTGCCGGTTGCGAAGTCGGTCACGAAGACGAGTCCGTCCGCGACCGCGGGTCCCGAGTAGCCTCCCTTGATAGGCGAACGCCACAGCACTTTCGGACCGCCAGCGGGAAAACGAGTCAGCAGTCCCGTCTCGCGCCACACGCCATCGCGCTGAGGCCCGAGCCACTGTGGCCAGTCGTCGCCGCGCGTGGTGGCTGCGGTTCCGCAGAACGCAATCACGAGGGCGAGCAACGAGGTTGAACGAGCGATACTGCGGGTGAATGCGGAGCTGGATCGATGGCGGTTCATGCGAGGATTTCCGGCGGCCGGTTTCAAGGAACGCGAGGCAGCCGGGATTATAGAGTGGAGCCTGGGCGTTTGGTTGCCAGTTGCCAGCCGCCTTTCTACGATGGGCCGTATGGAATGCATCAAATCGGTATCGTTGGCGGGTGCGAATCGATGGGCGGGCACGTCGGTGCTCGAAGCTTACGTCGATTGCGGTGACCGGCGGGCTTGGGAGACGTTTGGCGAGACGACACCGCGGTCGCGTCTGCGGCTTTTGGTGACGCGGCTCGATCGCTTGGCGAGAGACGCCTCGCGCCTTGCCCGGCAAGATGACTCGCGGGGAGTGTCTTTGGGCCGACGGCTTCTCGCCGGACTCGATAGCCGCTTGCCGGTTCCCGATCTGTTGCGGTTGCTGACGCAATTGCTTCAGTCCACGGCGGGGCTGGTGTTGCCTGAGGGCTGGACCGCGGAGACCGATGAGCCGCGGGTGTACTTGCTTGCCTTGCCGGTCGAAACGGCCTGCCTCGCGATGGCGAGCTTGGAAGCCGCCTTGGAGCTTTGCCGCGCGTCGCTGTCGGGCGAAGAGATCGATGCGGCGGTCGTATCCCGCCGACTTGTGGATCTGGCCGACGACGTGCGGCTTGGCCCGAGTTCCCGCGCGATCGTGAAGGCGGCCGGCGAACGGGGCGTGATGTACCGGCGATTGAACACCGGCAGCCTCGTGCAACTTGGCGAAGGCGCCCGCCAGCGGCGGATTTGGACGGCGGAGACCGACGCGACCAGCGCGATCGCTGAAAGCATTGCCCAGGACAAAGAGCTTACCAAGCGTTTGCTCCGCGCGGTCGGCGTCCCGGTGCCGCTCGGCCGGCCGGTCAACGACGCCGAAGACGCTTGGGCGGCCGCCTGTGAAATCGGCTTTCCGGTCGTCGTCAAGCCGCGCCGCGCGAACCATGCCCGCGGGATCTCGCTGAATCTGACGAAGCGGGAGCAAGTCTTGGCCGCTTTCGACTGGGCGGTCAAGGATGGGGACAATACGGGCGTGATGGTCGAACAGTACGCGCTGGGACAGGCCCACCGGTTGCTGGTCGTCGGACAACGACTGGTCGCCGCCGCGCGGGGCGAGAGCGAGTTCGTCACGGGCGACGGGCGTTCGACGATTCGCGAGCTGGTCGAACAGGTGAATCGCGATCCGCGCCGCGGCGAGAATTACACCGATCAACTGACTCTGTTGAAGCTGGATGATGCCGCCTTGATCGAACTCGGGAAACAAGGGCTGGATGCGGACGCGATCCCCGAGTCTGGCCGCCGCGTCCTGATTCAAGCGGTCGGCGACTTGACCACCGACTGCACGGCGGACGTTCATCCGGCGAATGCGGCCAAAGCCGTTTTGGCGGCCCGCGTCGTCGGCTTGGACATCGCCGGCTTGGACGTCGTCGCACAAGATATTCGCGAACCGCTGGAAGCGCAGCGCGGCGCGATCCTGGAGGTCAACGCCGGTCCGTCGCTCGCCATGCACGTCGCGCCGTTGCACGGAAAGCCGCAGCCTGTCGGCGCGGCCATCGTGGATTTGCTTTACCCGGCCGGCACACATTCGCGCATTCCGCTTGTGGCGGTCGGCGGCGATGGTCCGCGAGCCCGGCTCGCCGCCGAACTCGCGAAACTGCTCGAGAAGCTCTTCGCCGATCAACATCGCGGCGTTGGCCTGGGCACCAGCGAGGGGCTTTTTGTGGACGGCGTTCATACCGCACCGGCCCGAGCTTCCGACCGCGACCAGCTCGAAGCACTGCTGTTGCATCCTCTGGTCGAGTTCGCGATCTGGGAGAGTCGTCCGGCCGAGGCGGCGCAAAAGGGGCTTGGCTACGAACGGTTCGACATCGCGGTTGTGAGCGATCTGTCGGCGAAAGCCGGCGATGATTCGGACGAAGGCGAGCATGCCGTCGGAAAATCCGTTCACGACTTGCGCGATGGTTGTCTGGCGCTGGCTCACGCCGTTCCTCCCACCGGCCACTTGGTCCTGCCATGGAACGCGCCGCTGGCCCGCCCGTTGGCGCGTGTCACTCGCGGCGCCCGCGTGTTTTTCGGCGAGCTGTTGCCGCCCGCGGCGATCGCGACAGCGGTTCGCGGTGGCGGTTGGCTCGTGACCACTCGGAGCGAAACGGGCGAATCGACTGCTTCGAGCGGAACCAATGCATGGAACCGGGCAAACGCATTGAGCGCCGCGAACAGCCAAGCAGGCCAAGCAACCCACGTCGGCCAAGCAACCCACGTCGGCCAAGCAACCCACGTCGGCCAAGCAGCTCAGGTCGGCCAAGCAGCTCAGGTCGGCCAAGCAAGTCAAGCCGGCCAAACAGGCCCGGTCGCGGCGGGCGGGCAGGTGGTTCGAGCGGTGTTTGCTCGCGCGGAAGGGGTTGAGGAGATACCGGCTCCGCCCGAGTTTTCCGGCGGCCTCACGCGACGCGAACGACTCGCCGTCTGGGCGGTGGCTTGGGCGGCGGGGATCTCGCCGGAACGGATTTTCGCGGCCGAGGCCGCCACGTTTCGGGATGGGTGTTCTCAGCCGTAAGCATGAACGAGCGGCTCGCTGTCAATGAAAGGGGAAGCGACGATGTCGGCGCCCGTGATCGAAGTCGAGGGACTGCGCAAAACGTACCGCGAGGGTTGGATTCGCCGTCGTTCGCTGGAAGTGCTCAAAGGTCTTTCGTTCACTGTCGGGCCGGGCGAGATTTTCGGGTTGCTTGGGCCCAACGGGGCTGGCAAGACAACGTTCATCAAGATCCTGCTGGGAATCGTTCGAGCATCAGGCGGTCGAGCAACGCTGTTGGGCCACCCGGCGGGGAGCCGCCGTGGCCGCAGCCAAGTGGGCTATCTACCGGAAAACCTGCGGATCGCGCGGCATCACTCGGGCCATTCGGCACTCGACTATTACGGCTGGCTGAGCGGCTTGCCGTTGCGAGTGGTTCGCTCGCGAGCCAGCGAGCTTTTGCCGCTCG
>CAIXSC010000820.1 GCA_903921945.1 uncultured Planctomycetaceae bacterium | reverse complement strand
GCCCTTCGTTGTACGACGGACATCTTGTCCGTCGCATATTCATCGCGTTTTCCGTCGCCTTTTTTCATCGCCTTCTTTTGTCGCCTGTTTTCGACGACGGGTAGCTCGACAATGGCGCTAACGAAAGTCACGCGACTTTGGATTGATCGGCGCTGTCTTCGTCAATGTGGCTGAAAGATCCTCGATGCGATTGGCCACGACATGGGTGACTGCTTGGTGCCGTTCCAGTTTGCCCTGAACGATCCAAGCTGGACTGCGACGAGCAACATTGTAAAACAGCTCCCAGATCGACTGCCGGACAACGATATTGGCAATTCCGGTCTCATCCTCGAGCGTCACAAAGGTGATACCCTTGGCCGTGGATGGACGCTGTCGCAGCAGGACCAAACCGGCCACGCGGACGTACGAATTTGGCACGCCACTGGCCAATTCCCGAGCCATCCGCGCGCCAACTCCGCCGAGTCGTTCGCGGAAAAACGAGAGTGGATGGGCTCTGAGCGAAAAACCGGCAGCGCGGTAATCCGCGAAGACTTGCTCCACCAAGGGCAAAGGCGGCAGCACAGGCGCCTCCTCGTCGTCCTCGCAACCGGCGAACAAGGGGCGGCGAGCTTGGCTCCGGTCTTGCCGCAGCGATTTCCAAAGCGCCATACGACGATCCAGTTCGAGCGACTGAAAGACATCGGCGTCCGACAGTTTCGCCAGCAACGCGGGGCTCAGACCGGACCGCTGCGATACGTCGTCAAATGATCGAAAACGGCCTAAACGCCGGGCCGCAACCAAGCGCTCGATCTCCTTGCAAGGAAGGCCGCCAATCAGTCGAAAGCCAAGCCTTATCGCCGGGGATGCCGCCGAGGCGTCGCCATCGGTTTCCAACGTGCAGTCCCACTCGCTGGCGTTGACATCGACCGGACGAACCCGAACGCCATGTTCGCGAACATCCCGAACCAACTGAGCCGGATTGTAAAACCCCATCGGCTGGCTATTCAGCAACGCGGCGACAAAGGCCGCCGGATAGTGCCTTTTCAGCCATGCCGACACATAGACCAACAGCGCGAAGCTGGCCGCATGCGACTCCGGAAAACCATACTCGCCGAAACCCCGGATCTGCTGGAATACTTGCTCGGCGAACAACTGACCCAAACCGCGAGCTTGCATGCCGGCAAGCAATTTTCTGCGGAATTGATCGATCACCCCGGGACGGCGCCAAGCTCCCATCGCGCGGCGCAATTGGTCGGCTTCGCCGGGTGTGAATCCCGCGGCAACCACCGCCAGTCGCATCGCCTGCTCCTGAAACAGAGGAACGCCAAGCGTTTTGTCGAGCACCTCGCGGATTTCGTTGTTTGGGTAAGACGGCGTCTCTTCGCCGTTGCGCCGCCGCAGATAAGGATGCACCATCTGCCCCTGGATCGGACCGGGCCGAACAATAGCGACTTCAATCACCAAATCGTAAAAGCAACGGGGACGGAGCCGCGGCAACATACTCATCTGCGCCCGGCTCTCGATCTGGAAAACCCCCATCGTGTCCGCTTGGCAGATCATGTCGTAAACCTGCGGATCCTCGGCCGGAATATTGGCCAGCGTTAGCTGGTGTCCCGAGTGTCGTTCGATCAACGCGAAACACTTGCGGATCGCGGTCAGCATTCCCAGGCATAAACAATCGACCTTGAGAATGCCAAGCTCATCAAGATCGTTTTTGTCCCACTGCAAGATGGTGCGGCCTTCCATCGCCGCGTTTTCGATGGGCGCGAGCTCGCACAGCGGCCCGCGAGTGATCACCATACCGCCCACATGCTGGGAAAGATGGCGGGGAAAGCCGATGATCTGGTCGACAGATTCGATCAATCGCGCGCCCAGCGGCGAATCCGGCGCGATGCCCACTTGTTCGCAGCGTTCCGCCAGCCGTTCCTCGCGCCGATACCCTTCGACCTGTTTCGCCAGCGCGTCGACGCGATCCAGCGACATACCGAGCGCTTTGCCCACATCGCGGACCGCGCTGCGGGCGCAGTAGGTGATCACAACGGCTGCCAGCCCCGCGCGATCGCGACCGTATTTCGCGTACAGATACTGCAAAACCTCCTCGCGCCGCTCATGTTCGAAATCGACATCGATATCCGGCGCCTCGTTCCGCTCCTTGCTAATGAACCGCTCGAACAGCACATCCGAGCGCTCAGGATCAACCGAGGTGATCTCCAAACAAAAGCACACGGCCGAATTGGCGGCGGAACCGCGGCCTTGGCATAAAATCTCCCGCGAACGCGCAAACCGCACCAAGTCCCATACCGTGAGAAAATACGCCTCGTAGCGCAATTCGCCAATAATCTCCAATTCATGCTCGACCAACCGCCGCACCTTGTCCGGCACTCCATTCGGATAGCGACGCGCCGCTCCCAACTCCACCAACTCGCGAAGGTAGCTCGCGGGCGAGTACCCCGCCGGCGTTAACTCCTCGGGATACTCGTAGCGCAGTTCATCCAGCCGGAACGGGCAGCGATCGGCAATCTCCGCCGTCCGCTCGATCAGCCCAGGGGCGCCGGCGAAAATCGCTCGCAGTTCCGCGAGCGACCGAAGGTGCCGCTGAGCATTGGCGTACAACCGCGATTGGGCACCCATGACCGTGGTTCCCAGCCTGATCGCCGCCAGGATGTCGGCCAGCGGCAGGCGCGCCGGCGAGTGGTAATGAACGTCGCCGGCTGCCGCAAGCGGCAATTCGAAACGCCGAGCCCATCGCTGCCAGGCCTCGAGCCGCTGGATGTCGTCCGGCCCACGGAAAAGCTCGGCCAATAAATATCCACGGTCTCCAAACAGCTCTCGAAACCGCCCCATCGACGCTCGCAACCGTCCCCCTACAGCCTCCCGAACCGTGTGCATATCCAGGCAACGCTCGTCGGTTCGGGACTCGCTAGCTTGAGACTCGCTAGCCTGAGGTTGCGCAACGCGGTCTCGGCGCTCAGCACTGTGGCGCTCAGCACCGCAACGCTCAGCTCTGCGGCGGTCGGCAAGCCAGCGAAGGGCGGCGGGTAACGGAAGGCCGGCAATCAATCCTTCAGCATGTTGAGCGAGGTCGTGCCAATCGAGCAGG
>CAIXSC010000819.1 GCA_903921945.1 uncultured Planctomycetaceae bacterium | reverse complement strand
GGACGCTTCGGACGTCGAATCCGATTTTCCGGGATAGTCAACTCGAAGGGCGGCAACTCGGCGCCGGACAGGGGCACGGAAGCCGTTAGCGGAGTCGCCGCGGGATCCGCGTAGGCCCCCGAGAGCATGTCGAACGCGTCGAGTTCTTTCGAGGAAAGCCACGCAAAAGTGACTCGATAAACGCCTTCGACCGCCCCGTCCTTGTCACCGCTGGTGGACAGTTCAAAACGGCCATCCCCGTCCGTGACAGCCGCCGCGAACCGATGCTCGCCAGCCTTCTCGCCATCCGCGTGATGGAACGTCACCGCAACCTGCTCGGCCGGTTCGCCGTTGATCAAGAAACGCCCAGCCACCGGATACTTTTGTGGACCCTCCTTGCCGCCCGAACATCCGCTAACTCCAAGAACGACCCCAAGGGCGACCACCACTCCCATTCGCAGCATGGCTCACATCTCCATCGGACCGCTACTTGCAATTGGTGTGCACTTCGGCCCAGGATACATTTCGTTCGTGGCACCGTCAACCGCCGCCTTGGACCGCGTCGTCTCGATGTTCGAACCGACTTTTTCAGGAATTTCCGGGGGATTTCCAAGAACTTTCCGGGGATCGCCGGGGCAAGATTCGTCCCACGGCAGCGAATACGGCTTGCAGCGAAAAACGAACGCCTAGATTGGGTTGTTTGACGTATTCGCTGTCATTCGTCCCGCTGCCATCGACCCTGGAGCCTTCCCCATGTCAGATGCCCCACTGTTCGGCGGAGTGGATGGTCGCGAACGGTTGCTGTGGCAAGCCGTGCTGAGACTCGACGACCGCGAAATCGGCGACCAACTGTTCGCGCTGGTCGCACACCAACGCATGTCGCGGGCGGATGCCGATCTGGTCGCCCGCGAGTATTCGCATCTCATTTCGTCCAATGCCCACCGTCGGTCCCCGCTACTGCTTGCGAGCCTCGTGCCGTGTAGCCTGTTGCTACTGCTCGTGATTCTTAGTTTTTTAGAATTGCGGAACGCTGCCCCGTTCGACCTAACGATACTCATCTTTCTTATTTCAATTGCACTTTCTCTCTCGCCCCTCTTCCTTCTGACCATTCCGTATTTACTAACTCTGTGCCAAAGCCAACCACATTTGCCTGATGGTTTACTTTGGGCTGAATGTCACGCACGTTTTCCCAACCTTCTCGAATTCCTCAGAGCTAATTCTTTCGTCAAACGGATGCGGATTCCGACGGAATGGCAGATTGTCCAGGCGATCGCCGAGGTGATTTCGCAGGCTGACCAGCCATCACCCCCGGACGGCGGGGCCGCCTCCCATGCGATCCCGCCATCGACCGTGTCCCAGTTCAGGGAGTTGCTAAACCAACTTCCAAGCAACGTCGACGAAGCCGAGATGCATCATTGGCTCAAGAGTTTGAATGCCAACAACTGGCGTGCCAGGTTTCTCGTCCAATATTCGATGCGCATGGTGGGCATTAGCGCATTGCATGCTCTCAAAGACAAGTATGCTGTGGGCGACTGGGTGCCCATCGCTTACCAAAATTATAAATGGCATTTCCTTCTTTGGCAGGACAACAGAGCGTATTTCCCATTTTCACTATCCTGGATGTGCATGCGATGCCTGACCCGTTTCGCGACACACCAAACCACCTCATACGGCTGGGACGAATTTAAATACAATGGATGCCGATCCTGCAGAAACTCTAGGTATGCCCATAAGGTAACGCAATCAGTGTGCGTGATCGACCGCCAGTTCGCTACTGATAACATCAAGGGCGTGATGATCGACAGCGAGGGCGTGTTACATCGCGATCCGGCCTCCCAGTCTCGCGCGGCTCCTATGATTCCCTGGCCACCAGCGACCGCACCATGGATCCTCATGCCCTGGTCATCGATCCAGCGCCCGTTTGACTTCGAGCTGCTGTATGTCGGCGACACGGATGATCAGGAAATCGAACAGTTCATCGCGAAGTGTCTGGCCGACAGCGACAAGGTGAGGACAGGACTTCTATCGACGATCGCCGTCCGCGTTGCCCACCCCGAGCGGCTCTCGGCGAATTCCCTGAATTTGGTGCGGCGGTTGTTCCCCAAGGCGCATGGCACGCCCGCAAACCCGGCGGATATGGCCAAGCTCGACTCGCTGATCGCATGGACCGCGCCAGCGGTCGCCGCGGAGGTCCTGTCATGAGCGACAACGATCTGTTCGGCGAGGAGAATAGTCCCACGCGTGTTCTGTGGCGGGCGATTCTGCGTTACGACGACGACGAGGTAGCCGAAAACCTGTTCTCGCTCGTCAGTCACCAACGCATGTCACCGGCTGAAGAGGCCGTCGTGGCCGAGATACTCCAAAGCCGTAGAGGGAATGACCATTGGCGTGCCTCCAACTTGACATAGAGCGATCAGTGCCTGGC
>CAIXSC010000818.1 GCA_903921945.1 uncultured Planctomycetaceae bacterium | reverse complement strand
TGGAACTGGGGAGCGCTCGCGAAACTATGCAATAACCGCTACGGCACGAATCTCCGTGATCGCGAACTGAAGGCGATCGGCCGCGAGGAGATCTCCGAGTTTCTACTCAAGGCGGCCCACGCGTCGATCAATAAAGTCGATCTCGCCGACGGCCAATCGTTCCTCGACGAAAACTACGGGATCCGCTCGTTGGTCGATTGGGCTCGCTACCGCTTCAATCTGGAAATCAAGGCCGAGGAATTCCGCGGGCTCGATGTCGACGGCGTCAAGCGGTTGCTCTCGGAAAAGGCGGTCAAAGCCTACGCCGACCGCGAAGCCGAGTATCCCGTGTGGGTCGGTTGTTATCGCTTTTCCACCCGCCGGGACGAAAACGCGTCGGTGCTTCATCGCGGGGCGCTCGTCGAATGGGCCCGCCACCGATTCAACGCGCCGCTCTCGGAAGATCAATTGGAGGGAACGTCGGTCGAAGGCTTGCACGCTCGGCTGGTCGAACTGAATCGCAAGAATCTCGAACGCGTGCCGGCGATGCATCGGCAGGCGGCCGAGCGGGTCGAGCGGTTGTTCGCGGACGCCGGGCCTCACGCGACCGCCCTGCAAGCGGGCGGCCGCACGGGCCTGGAAGCGCTGGCTCAGTGGACCGAGGCGAATCTGTTCCAGAAGTTGGCCGTCGAGAAAATCTCGGGACTCACGCGGGACCAATTGGCAAGCCGGCTGGCGGCTGCGGTTGAGGATTGCTATTCGCCAGAAATGCGGCGGATGGAACGCGGTGTCCTCCTGCAGATCGCGGACGCGGCTTGGAAAGACCACTTGCTGGTCATGGATCGGCTTCGCAGCTCGGTCGGGCTTGTCGGCTACGCCCAAGTCGATCCAAAGGTCGAGTACAAGCGCGAAGGCATGAAGCTGTTCGAATTGATGTGGAACGCGATCGACGAGCGCTCCACCGAACTTGTGTTCCGGATCGAGAATCTGGACGAGGAGTTCGTAAGTTCGACATGGGTGGAAACCTCGGCTCGCCATGCAAGCCCTCCGCCGGCCATCGCGATCTCCGAACAGCAACAACAGGCGATCGAGAACAGCCAGCGATCCGCCGATGTGAAGGTCGAACCGATCCGCAATCGCTTTGAGCGCGTCGGTCGCAACGACCCGTGTCCGTGTGGCAGCGGCAAGAAGTACAAAAACTGCTGCTTGCGGCGGGAAGACTAGCGACCGGGTGATTTCCGGCTCAAACGGGATGGCGAGCCCGTCGGAGCGCCGCCCTGATCGCGGGCGGCGGACTGCGGAATGACGCCTTGCCGACCGCAGACGGCGGATCGCAAGCGGTGAACCGCGGGCGATGGATCGGAAGCGGTGGACCGCGGGTGGCGGATCGGAAGCGGTGCATCGGAAGCGGTGGACCGCGGGTGGCGGATGACGCGGGCCCCGTGGCCGTCGAATCGCGAATCTTCAAAACGCCGGAAACGCCAGAAACGCGGGAATGCCGAAAACGCGGGGACTTTGTGCGGCGTGCGGCGGCCGCATTCGAGGGAGCGCATGCGGTACTTGCTCGATTTGCTGTATCTCGCGCTGCTCATCGCCATTTCGCCATGGCTGGTCTACTTCGCCGCGCGGCACGGCAAGTACCGGCAAGGTTGGGGCGCCAAGCTGTGGGGACGCGTGCCGCTACGCGGCGGGAATCGCCGTTGCGTCTGGCTCCATGCCGTCAGCGTCGGCGAGGTCAATCTGCTGAAGCCTGTCTTGTTAGCTTTGGAGCGGACCTATCCGGACGTCGAGTGCGTGGTGTCGACGACAACGCTGGCCGGCTTCGAACTCGCGCGACAACGCTACGCTCCGCGGTTGGTGTTCTATTGTCCGCTGGATTTCAGTTGGGCGGTGGCGGCCGCCTTGCGGCGCATTCGGCCCGAACTGCTGGTTCTCGCGGAACTGGAACTGTGGCCCAACCTCATGGCCGCGGCGCGTCGCCGCGGCACGCGGCTGGCGATCGTCAATGGGCGGCTGAGCGAACGGAGTTGGCGCGGCTATCGGCGGCTCGGGTTGATCATGCGTCGAGTGATGCGGCTCATCGATTGGGTCGGCGCGCAGAATGAAACTTACGCGGCGCGGTTTCGCGATTTGGGCATGGCCAGTGAGCGGGTCGCCGTCACCGGCTCGGTGAAATTCGACGGGGCGGAGTGTGACCGAAGCAATCCATCCACCCGGCGGCTGGCCGACTTGGCGGGGTTCGCGGCGGACGACATCGTGGTCCTGGCCGGAAGCACTCAGCACCCCGAGGAAAAGCTCGCGCTCGAAGCGTTTCAACGGCTTGTCGTCGATCATCCGCGATTGCGGCTGGTGCTGGTGCCACGGCATCCGGAGCGATTCGCGGAGGTCGCGAAAATGCTCGACGATTCCCGCATCGCCTGGACGCGGCGTAGTTTGCTGCAGCCTGGCAAACCGCCGTCCGAGACGCGAGTGTTATTGGTCGACACGGTTGGCGAACTGGGGGCATGGTGGGGCACGGCGACACTTGCGTATGTGGGTGGCAGCATGGGTTCGAGGGGAGGCCAGAACATGATCGAGCCGGCCGCTTACGGCGCGGACGTCGCGTTCGGGCCGCGGACAGAGAACTTTCGCGATGTCGTCGGCTTGATGCTGGCCGCCAACGCGGCGACGGTCGTGCGGGACGGGGCCGAACTGGAACGCTGGCTGCGCAACAGCCTGGAGGCTCCCGCCGAGTCGACCGCTCGCGGCCTGCGGGCCCGCGAATTGGTGCTGGCTCAGCAAGGCGCGACCCGCAGGACGTTGGAACAGCTCGGCGAGCTCCTGGACAGGACGGCCATATCGCCATGAGCGGTCACGGCGCGTAAACCGGGAACCGGGCGATTGGGGTGCTTCAAGATTCGTGGGACAAACGTTCGTGACAGGGTGGCCGCCGATTGCCCGAATTCGGCGAAACAACCTATAATCCGCCCCTTCGAGGACGTGGTCCGCGGACTCGGTTCGACGCCGAGCGGCCGCGCGGGCGGCGCGTGAGTTTCATCCAAAAGGAGTTCGTTCGTGGCAGCCGGAAAGTATCTGTTCACCAGTGAATCGGTCAGCATGGGGCATCCTGACAAGTTGGCCGATCAAATCTCCGACGGCGTGCTCGACGCCCTCTTCGCCATCGATCCGTATAGCCGCGTGGCGTGTGAAACGCTGGTCACCACCGGCTTGGCGATCATTGCCGGCGAGATCACCACCAATGCGCACGTCGACTACCAAAAGGTGGTTCGCGACACGATCCGCGATGTCGGCTATACCGATGACCAGATGGGCATTTGCGCGGACACCTGCGCCGTCGGGGTTTACCTGGGCAAGCAGAGCCAGGACATCGCGATGGGAGTCAACGCGGACGCGGCGGCCGGCAAGGACATCGGGGCGGGCGACCAAGGCCTGATGTTCGGATACGCCTGCCGCGACACGGCCGAATTGATGCCGCTCCCGATTTCGCTCGCCCACCGCATCATCAATCGACTGACCGAAGCCCGCTTCGCTGGCGAGGCCGCTTGGTTGCGGCCGGATAGCAAGAGCCAGGTGACGATTGAATACGATGGCGGCCAAGCGGTGCGGGTCGACACGGTCGTCGTCTCGACCCAGCACACGCCGGAAGTTTCGCACGACGAGATCCAGCGGTTTGTCATCGAACGCATCGTCCAGCCGCTGCTGCCCGCAGCGCTGGTGAAGGGTGAGATCAAGTACCATATCAATCCGACAGGCCGTTTCGTGGTGGGCGGTCCGCACGGCGACTGCGGCTTGACCGGTCGGAAGATTATCGTAGACACCTACGGTGGATGGGGCCGCCACGGCGGCGGCGCGTTCAGCGGCAAGGATCCCACCAAGGTCGATCGCAGCGCGGCTTATATGGCTCGCCATGTCGCCAAAAACGTGGTTGCGGCCGGCCTAGCCGATCGCTGCGAAGTGCAAATCGCTTACGCGATCGGCGTCTCCCAACCGGTGAGCGTCCATGTCGACACTCAGGGCACAAGCCACATTGCGGACGAGCGGATCTGCGGACTCATTCGCGAGTTCTTCCCGCTCAATCCGAGCGGCATCATCAAGTATCTCGACCTGCGGCGCCCGATCTATCGAAAGACGGCCGCGGGCGGCCACTTTGGACGTTCGGAACCCGAGTTCACGTGGGAATCGATCGCCCGCGCGGACGAGCTGCGGAAAGCGGCCGGACTGTAAGCGGCCGGACTGTAAGCGGCCGGACTGCGAGCGGCTGGACTGTAAGCGGCCGGACTGCGAGTAGCTGGTTGGCGGTGGTAAGGATTGCCCACGGTCGCCACGGCGACGGTGGGAACATGGAGGTAAGCGAGCACTTGGAACGCGTGCCTTGGATGACCGATCGATGGGGCCCGGGCGCCTCGGCGAGCGACGCGATGGCCGTCTTCGCCCGTTGGTCCGGCTGGGTGGCCGTTGCCACCTTGCTTCCCGTCGCCGGTTGGCTGGCTGTTCGCCGTTGGGTCGCCGCGCCGTCCCCGCCGCCCGTCCCGGCTACGATTGCGGCGATGAGTGGCTTGGCAGTCGTCGCTTTGTTAGCGCTCGTCCGCATGAGCCAGCGGGAAGATGTCCTCCCGCTGGCTTCTCGGTTCGCTCCAAGCTCGGCGCCCAAGCGAGTGTTCGCCATGTTCGGCTCGTCGGCGATGTTGACCCTCACTGCCCTGCTCTTCGCATTCGCCCTCAGCGGTCCCGGACAGCCCACTTGGAGCATACTAGGGCTCTGGACCCTGTTCACGGCCACCGAGACCTGGGCTTGGCGTTCGAGATTGGCGATGCCATCCTCTCTCGGGGCAGCTTCACTCGCGCCGGCGGTGATGGTGCCTTCCAGTGCCGCGCCTGCCGAAACCGCGCCTTCCAGTGCCGCGCCTGCCGATACCACGCCTGCCAGTGCCGCGTCTGCGTCGGTGGAAGCACCGCCAGGCGGCGACAACCTGTCTTCCGCGATCGCCGCTGGTGGGAATCCAATCCAGCATTTGCCAAGCGACGACATGTCGAGCAACGAACCGCCGAGCAACGACCTGCCGGGCAAGGCCCCAGCGACAGCGGATGTGAATACGCAAGAAGCGGTGGATTTGGAGCTCGAACCGGAGGAGATTGCCGAGTGTGACGAGACCGAGTTGCTGCCGGTTGGCGTAGTCCAGCAATGGACTCGGGGCGGCAGCGAAGCGGAGGGTGAATGGATCGAGTTGTTGACGCGAGTCGACCTCGAGCCGGGCCAAAGGCATGCCGTTGTGCATCTGGCGTTTTGTCCGCCCCTTTCGGCGACACCAACGATTCATGCTCACGTGGTCGAAGGTGTACCCGCCGAGGTGGCCGTTGCCGAGCAGCGTGTTTACGGAGCTCGTTTGGAATTGCGGGTGAAGCAGCCCGCGGCGATTACGAGCGACTCGATCGTGCTTGCCCGTGCCGAGACACGCCCGCTCGCCAAGTCACTTCGCGCGACTTGATTGCGAAGTACGGTGAGCTCTTCCGCCATGTCCCGCGACTCGCGAACGCTCGGCGCCGAATCGGTTAGATCTCCGGCAATTTTGGCGTTTCGCTTGGCTTTGCCGGTTTGCCACCATTCGATGGGCCGGCTTCCGCGGGGATGTCGATGTCCAAGGCCATACCGCCTTTCGAGACTTCCATGGAAAACTCGTGCTCGCAAAGCAGTTTGCCGTTGGCGTCCGCAAGCGCGGTGACGCGGACAACCACGGCCCCGGAAGCGACGCCCGGGGCCCGCGAGCCATCGGTGTCATAACGTCCGTTGGTGATCGTCGCGATGCCCTGCGCACCCGAGTTTCCCTTGGCCGCATCGGGCGTGAACAACACTTCGCCGAAGTTAACCGGCTGGCCGGCAAAGGTGATACGACCGCTGACTCGATGGCGTTCTTGCGAATCGCCACCGCCGCAGCCCGTCAAGAAAGTCACGCTTACCGCGATCAGCGCCCCAGCTATCGATGCTTTCGCGGCCACCGCCGCCGCCAAGATGCCCCGCATGGTTTGCTCCTCAAGCTCAAAAAGACATTGCAAAAGTTGCCGACGCGTTGGCCAACCGCCGGGCCAGTCAACCGCCGGGCCAGTCAGCAGCCAACCGCCGCGCCAGCGACAAGTCAGCCGCCTCTGACGTGGTCGCCTGTCACGGCCGCCAACTTTCGGCCTAGCCGGCCTGCCCGCCCGCCACGAGTCGCCGGCCGAATCCGGCTCAATAATTGGCGACCACCTCGCCCCCGCTTCGGCTAGCCAAGGGGAGCAGAACCCGATTCAGATCGATCGTGCGACTTAGGAAACGCGTGCTGCCGTCGGCCAGTGTGACCATGCAGCCGCCCGGATGATTGCTCCCCATGCTGATGCTGTTGTAATTTCCACCGCCGTTGTATCGCACCACGTTCATCGCGTTTTGGACGTTTTTAGCGGCTGTCGAGTCATTATTCCAGGCGATCCCCCGGGTCCAGGAACGGTAGGAGCCGGGCGTCGCCTCCAGCCCCTTCCAGCTCACTTCAAACACCATCAGCGTGTTCGACGTTCCATCGAGAATGTCGGCGATTTTCACGCCGACCGGTTGCGCCGGATTGGCCGAGACAACGGTCGGGTGCATCGGCAGGACGCCATCGCAAGCCAGCAGTCCCTGGCCCGATGGATTGAACGGATAGGCGCCGCCCGTCTGTGGATTCGTGCCTATCGGTCCCATGTTGCCGACGTAATGCGTGGTGTAGGCGTTGCCAAAATTGGTGATGTTGTCAATCGTGCTGCTGGAACGCTGTTCAATGCCACTTGGACAAAGAAACCCGGGGATCCGGTACTGCCCCATGACGCGGTTGGTGTTTTGACCGGCCGCGTAGGATGGAGCGTTCGGTAGTACTTGGTCCGCCAACGCGGCCTGCTCGACTTGGGCCAAGATCAGGGCCAGCCAACTCACACCCGTATTGCCGCCCGGCGAGGCATGTGGCGGAAACGATCCTCGCACATCGTGGAAGTTATGCAGCGCCAATCCCAACTGCCGCATGTTGTTCCCGCAGCTCATCCGCCGCGCCGCTTCGCGTGCGGCCTGGACGGCTGGCAACAGCAGCGCGACAAGCACTCCAATGATGGCGATGACCACGAGCAGTTCTACGAGCGTAAACCCCGAGTCGCGCGCGGCGCGCGACATGGCCTTCCCACGAACCATGGAAACAACCTCCGGCGTACGAGCCTGTACGATAAGACCAAGGAAACGACGAGCGAAAAAGACGAGCGAAAAAGACAAGTCGAAAAAGACAAGTCGAATGAGCACGACGGTAATGGCCGAACGAATCAGCGCGACCGTCGGAGATAAAATAACGGCAAGCATTCCGCCAAAGCAACCGCGCAATGGCTGGAATTTTTCCGTAGCCGTCGTTCCGTCATTCCGTCGTCGTAAGCCCTGGATCTTGCAGCTATGACGCGAGCCGCGCGATGAATGCCGATCCGAATCCCTACGCAGCCCCGTCGATCGCCGCCTTCTTCGACCGCGGCGAGACGTCCACCGACCTGCCATTCGTTGTCCGGGCGGTCGAACCCGCCCTGCTCCGCCGACGGCTTTTGCTCGCCCGAAACGGACGCGAGTGGCTACTCGAATACAGTGGCCGAGGGCTTCGCGATACGGTCCGCGTCAATGGCCAGCCTGTTGTGCGGCGGGTGGCCTGGGTCTGGTTCGTGCCGCGTTTCAGTTTCGCGCTGGACGATTTGCCCGCCACCATCGAGGTCGAGATTTCCCCGCTGCTCGCCGTCCGCCGTTTTGAATTGCGGGTCGATGGTCGCCTGATCTATTTGGAGTTCAAGAAAGCTTGATCGAACGGCGCCATCGGTTCCACAGGCGCGGCCTGCTCCACACTTGTCGCGGGCTCCATCCAATGCGTCCGCAGCAGTTCCCGGACAGCGAGAATGCTCTGAGGATGGCGATGGACGTGCGTGTGGGTGGCTGGCACAACGACTTCCGAGTCGACGTCGGCTAACTGGGCGCTGCGAAAGGGCACGATTCCGTCGCCCGCGCCGGCGATCCGCCGGAGCACTCCGCCTTCCTCAAGTAAGCCTGCGATGTTGTGGTATTTGACCCACGGCGCGCGGGGCGTTCCTTCGAGCACTCGGAACATTGTGCAGTCGGGAGCCAGCGAATCGATGCTCGTGCGGATCGACAGCCAATGCGTGTCGAGGAAGTATCCTGGATTGTCACGTTCGAGGCCACGAAGGCTGGAAGCCAGTTTGAACGGCATATCGATCAGCTTTTGACCGAGCCAACGTGTGTATTCGTTCGCGAACTTGCTTCCGTGGTGGGGCGTGCCGATGGTGATCACACGCGCGACCGATCGATTCGGCGTGAAGAACGCGATTCGCGACAACTCGGCCTTCACCGCCGGTTCCGCCTTGAGCTCTTCGAACGGCTTGTTGGAAACCAATCGCCACAGGCGGTCACCCATTTCGAGGGTTTGCATCATCGACACAAGTCCGCCCATGCTATGGCCGACCAGCACCATGCGTTTGAGCGGCGGAGCGGCGGTTTGCGGGTCGAGCGTTCGCTGCACTTCCTGCAAATCGTCGCGGAAGTCGGCGGCGGAAACCCAAAACGGCTGGCCGGTCGGATAGAGGTAGAACCAGAATTGATACCGTTCGCGGATTTCGGGCACCGCCCGCAAGTCGTTGAACATTTCCATCCAAGTCATGGGGCTCGACCACAACCCATGCACCAGGATGACCGGGATCTTCCGCGGGTCGAACGGTTCCAGCAAATACACTCGCGAGACCCGCTGCGCGGCCGGTGTGTAGCGAAGCACCGACGTGGCGAGCAGCGTCTCGGATGGCATCCCTTGCAGAAAGTGCGCCAACGGCGTGCTGAGGTCCGTTTCCAGCGGCACGAGTCGCTCGCCAATCGCGACCCGTTGCGTCGCGAGCGGATCGAGCAGTTCCAGCACGAACCGCGGCGACGATGCCGCCGCATCGACACTCGCAGGCACCACGCCTTCCACCGTTCGCTTCACTCGCAGAAACGCGGTGAGCGGAAAGCTGAGCTTAGGAGGGTAAAACGCTTCGGCTCCAGCGGGCCGGAGCGGGCTGGTTTGGCTTGCCGGGCCAGCTTGGCTGACCATGCCCGCACCGCTGGCCGGTTGACCGCTGCTGCTTGTCCGGCGGACGGCAATCAGCGGCACGCCCAGGCCGTAGGTGCGGTAATGATTGGTCAAACCATCGATCTGGTAATCGGAAACGAACTCGAGCCGTTCGATTTCCTCGGCGGGCCAGGGACCGCGTCCCTCGATCGCGACCTGGATTGTGCGCTCGGCGGTGCGGATCGACTGCGTGGTTCCCGGCTTGAGCTGCTGACGGTCGTTCATGATCCGCAGAGCCGCCTCCAACGCGCCGTTATAGAGATCGCACACTTGGCGAAACTGGGGATCGTACGGATTGCGACTGTCGTCCAGGCGGTTATCGAACAGGTAAGCGCAAGCATGTCCAAGCGCGGCGGCGAAGCATTCGAGTGCTTCGAGGTCTCGACCTGCCCGCTGCGCTCGCTGGCCGTTGAGGTATGCCAACTCAGCGGAGCCATGGACCGAGTCCGGCGTGGGCGATTCGACGACGATCTGCTCGAGGCTTGCCAACGCGATCGGCGGCTGGCTGCGTTCCTTTTCCGCCAGATTGTATTGCCGCAACAACTGCTCGGTCCGGGGAGTGGGCCGGGGACCGCGCCACGAGAACAGCTGCAACGAATCCGCTAACGGGTTTTGAGGCACCGGCCGCACCGACAAGTAGTCGTTGGAAACGCAGCCGCCCGCCAGCAAGCTAGCCAGCGCGACAGCGCAAACCGAAGTCAATGAGACGCGCCGCCGCCGGCTCTTGAACAACGTCCATGCGGAGCTCGCTGCGCGGCGCGGGGCGAGTCCAGCGGCGATGGCAACGGTCCAGCGTCCAAGCATGTTCTCTGTCCGGCAAGGGAACCGTTCGGGAGGCAAGTCCGTCGAAGCGAGGCCCAACGTGGGACTCGCGGATGCGCGTGCAACCCCGGCACGCACGGCTAGCGCGGCGAAGGCTAGCGGTGAGCGCCCGCGGTGTCCAGAGCGATTCGCCTGGAAAACTGGATGGAGATGACCGATTCGCTTCCATTACAATCAGGTTGGCTCGTGGAGCTACCCATCTCGATCACCGTTCGCTTGGAGCTTGCCGTACGCGCGATGTCCTTGCCCACTTCCGAGCCTTCCGATTCCGAGCTTTCCGACGAGATCCGCGATACGCTGCTGTCGATGGCAGCCGACGGCTCGTGGAGCCGCTACGACGGTGTCTACGGCGAACGTCTGCGCGAGGCTCTGCGGCAACAGTTCGGGCAGCCCCACGTCGCGTTGTGTTGCTCGGGGACGATCGCGATCGAACTCGCGTTGCGGGGCTTGGGAATTGCCGCGGGCGACGAAGTGATCTTGGCCGGCTACGACTTTCCGGGCAACTTTCGCGCGATCGAAGCGCTCGGTGCGCGGCCTGTGTTGGCCGACATCGAACCCGATACTTGGTGCCTGGACGCTGATCGTGCCGCGGACGCGATCGGTCCCGCGACGCGCGCGATTCTCTGTTCCCACTTGCATGGCACGCTCGCTCCGATGCGGCGTCTCCGCGCGTTGGCCAATGAGCGGGGTCTCGCTCTCGTGGAGGACACGTGTCAAGTGCCGGGCGCCATCGTGGATGGAAAGGCGGCCGGCAGTTGGGGAGACGTCGCCGCAATAAGCTTTGGCGGCAGCAAACTGTTGACCGCTGGCCGCGGCGGCGCTGTGCTCGCCACCGACCCCGCGGTCATCCAGCGAATTCGTGTCTTCGCGGACCGAGGCAATGAAGCGTTCCCGCTCAGCGAGCTTCAAGCCGCGGTGCTGTTGCCTCAATTGCGCCGGCTGCCCGCCATGAATACCGCGCGGCTGGAACGAGCGGCGCGGCTGCGTGAGCTTGTGGCACCCATCGCCGCTTGGCGTTCCCCGCGTGATTGGCGTACCGACGACCAACAACGACCGGCGTTTTACAAGCTCGCGTGGTGGTTCGAACCTCCCGCAAATCCAGCGACAGTGCCTACGGATGGCTCGCTATTCGCGGCGGCGACGGACGCGGCAGCCGCTGCCCACGCAGCCCGTTCGATCGGCCTGCCGCTCGACACGGCCTTTCGCGGTTTCGCGGACCGCTCGGCCCGCCGCTGTCGCAAGGCGGACGATCTGCGGTATGCCCGCCGCGCCGCCGCCAGGACGCTGCTGCTCCATCACACCGAATTGCCCGCCATTGGCCCTGACAGCGAACGGCTCGGTCAACTTTTTCAGGCCGTGATGGAGGTGTTGAAAAGCTAAATCCCGGCCAGGGTTTCCCTGAGGCTTTTCTGGCGCGGATGTTCGCCGCCAACCGTTCGACTTGGATGATGGCCAGGACACCGCGAAAGCGTCGCTGGCGGATTGCCAGGACGCTTCTTCTGCCGCGTTACGGGTTACGCGCTTTTCGACTGCGGTTCCGCCGCGGTAAAGAGGACACGGCGACCTGCGATGACGTCTTCGTCGATCAAGAACTTGCTACCCGCAGGCTGGTCAGGCAATTCGAACATCACGTCGAGCATGATTTCTTCGAGGATACCGCGCAGTCCACGAGCACCGACCCCGCGTACCATCGCTCGCGTCGCGACGAGGTCGAGCGCCCCGGCGGAGAATTCCAGCCCGCAGTTCTCCATCTCGAACAAGGCTTGGTACTGCTTGAGCAGCGAATTCTTCGGCTCGGTCAAGACTCGGATCAAGCCTTGTTTGTCGAGCGGCGCGAGGGCCGAGATGACCGGCAAGCGTCCGACGAACTCGGGGATCAAACCGTACTCGATCAAGTCCTCGGTTGTGACTTGCGCGAGGACTTCGCCCAATTCGACGTCCTCTTTCATCGAGTTGGGTTGGCCGAAACCGAGCGACTTCTTGCCGAGCCGCTTGCGGATGATCTCTTCGAGCCCGACGAAGGTGCCGCCGCAGATGAACAGCACGTTGCGGGTGTCCATCTGGATGTACTGCTGTTCGGGATGCTTGCGGCCGCCTTGCGGCGGGACGTTCGCCACCGTGCCTTCCAACATTTTTAGCAAAGCTTGCTGGACGCCCTCGCCGGACACATCACGAGTGATCGAGACGTTGTGGCTAGTCTTGCCGATTTTGTCGATCTCATCGACGTACAACACGCCGCGTTGAGCCGATTCGAGGTCGAAGTCGGCCGCATGGAGCAACTTGAGCAGCAAGTTTTCGACGTCCTCGCCGACATAGCCCGCCTCGGTCAACGTCGTCGCGTCGCCGATCGCGAACGGCACATTCAGGATGCGGGCCAGCGTCCTGGCGAGCAGCGTTTTCCCCGAACCGGTCGGCCCGATGAAGAGGATGTTCGATTTCTCGACATCCACGCCGGAGCCTTCCCAGTCGAGCGATAACCGCTTGTAGTGGTTGTGGACAGCGACAGCGAGGATCCGTTTCGTGGCGGTCTGGCCGACCACGTGTTGATCCAACTGGCTGACGATTTCCCGAGGCGTGGGAATGCGGGCGAACAACTGCTTCGTGTTGCCGCGGCGCCGCTGTTCCTGGTCAAGAATCGATTGGCAAAGCTCGATACATTCGCCACAAATGTAGACGTCGCCAGGGCCTTCGACCAGCGGCCCCACATCGCGGTAGCTCTTGCGGCAGAACGAGCAGAACGCGTTCTTTTTTGTGGTGCTTCCGCTTCGCCGACCGGTGCCGCCGCCATCCTTCCCTAAGGACATATCCACTCCTTTGTCTATCCGCCGCCCCTGGGCCGCCTGCGACGGTCCGGTGACTGGGGGAATCTCCGCTTCGGTGTCGCTCGATTCGGCCGAAGTAACGCCAGTGGCGTTCGCAGGCCTTGGTGAGCATCCCTGTTCGCGATGGTCGAGCCGTAAAATTGACTAAGTCGCACACGCGGGCCGCAGTGGCACCGTTGGTGTATCGGTGGAGCAATCTCGAAGGTGTCGTATCCCTGATGAGGGCCTCCCAGGCCGCTGCATCCGTCAAGTCTCACGCACTCGGAACCAATTCCCTGTTCCGGAATCTCATCCATCAGTCAGGGCGAATGGTCTTCGCCTGACGATGCGGCGGCGGGGTCCTGGGGAGGCTGGGGTAAACCGGTCGTTCTTTCCCGGTTGCCCGGCACGCGCTCTCGCGAGCCGCCCAGCTCTCCTTGCAACTTGCCGCCAAGCATCGTCTTTATTGTTCGGAATTCAGCTTCCTCTAAGTGACCGCCGTCGCGCATTTCACGGAAGTTCGCCAGCATTCCATTCGACGGCAGCGTATCGTCCGTGGTTTGATCGCGAAACTTTAGCACCATCCACGATCCTACGATGCTTAAAGCCGCCAGCACCGCCACCCAGATTACGACTTGCGCCGCAGGTGTTCGCAGATAATCCCACAATCCTCCACCACCGCTCACAGGTCGCGCTCCGAGGTTCGAGGTTCGTTGGTCTGAGTTCCAGTAGGTTTTGCGGAACTGCCCGGAATTATCCACACAATCCGCGCGAAGTCCAGAAAACGACGGACCAAAACTCGGAGCGGGTGAAAACGCGGCGGAATCCACCTAAAAAACCGTCGCCCCTACCCTCCCCGCGCCCGATTCCTTTGGAGTACTCTTAGCGGTCAACGCCTGTACTTACGCTCGCCAGCGTCCGCAGGTTCGGCTGCGTGAGCGGCGATTTTCCCGGCTGGACGCGAGTGGCCACGTCCACGACGCGTA
>CAIXSC010000817.1 GCA_903921945.1 uncultured Planctomycetaceae bacterium | reverse complement strand
CATTCTCTAATACCTTCGTGCTCTTCGTGAGCTACGTGGTACACAGATTGCCGCGACCTTCGACCGCACAGTGACCTTGGTGGTTGAGCGTGGCTCGACCCGAGGCGACGCGTTCGAAGTGCTCGCGACGGACAAGATGTCCGTCGTACAAAGTGGAGGTTGGCCACGATCGAAGCCCACTCGGCGACGTCAGCACCCGCCTTCCTCGTTTACCGCCGAGCCGTAGGCGACGGCCGGGCCTCCAAGCCGCTATCGCGACGCGGTGCCGAATTCCGCCTCCAGCGGCGACGGACAAGATGTCCGTCGTACAAGCAGGATGCCGCTAACGTCGTACAAGCAGGACGCTGCTTCGGGAAAGAGCGACAAACGGGAGCTGGCCGATTACTCGGGGCGCATCGCGCGGCGGACGAGTTCGGCGTCGAAATAGTTGATCGCCATCCCGGCATCGACCACCAGTGTCTGCGCGTTGATTCCGGAAGAACGCGGACTGAGCAGGAACACGGCGACGCTGGCGGCTTCCTCGGTTTCCACGGCCTGCTTGCGGGGAATGACTTGCTCGGCGAACAGATAGCTGTCGACGTAGCCGGGAATGCCCGCGGACGCCGACGTCTTCAGCAACCCGGGACCGACCGCGTTGAATCGGATTCGCGAAAAACGGCTAAACGACTTCGCGAGAAACGCAAGCGACGAATCGAGCGCCGCTTTGATTGGGGCCATGTACCCATAGTTTTCGCTGGCCATCCGCGTCGTTGAGATCGACAACGCGACCACCGACGCGTCGGGATCGAGCCGTTCTTTGAGCGCGTTCGCGACGGCCATGAGCGAGTAGCAGGAAATGTCGACGGCGCGGAGGAACTGCGCCTTGCCCGTTTCATGAAAAGGTTTCATGCCGTCTGAATAGTCGGCGAAGGCGATCGAGTGAACGAGTCCATGGAACACGCGGCCCTCGCCCGCCAGTTCATCCCGCAGCCGCTCAATCTGCTCGGGGAACTCGACGTCGCACACGCGAACCTCGGCGCCGCCGAGCAATTTCGCGACGCTATCGTGGCGCTGCGGCGAGCGGACCACGTACACGACTCGAGCCCCGCACGATTCGAGCTGTTTGCCGATGTGATACGCGACGCTCTTGCGATTGGCGACGCCGAAGACGAGAAAGTCCTTGCCGGAAAGCCGCAGAAAATCCATCACTCCTCCCGGACACGCCCTCAAAAGCTTGCGCCACCCGCGCCGTATCCAGCCGTGTCATTCCCATTCGCCGAGAGTCACTGTCCTGATCATCATCTGCGGCCGGCGAGTGAACTGCACATTGACTTCCTCGCCCGCGTTGGCCGCTTTCAGGGCTTCGTCCAACGCTTTCGGATCGAGCGTGCGACGGTCGCCGTAATGCGTGATGACGTCTCCGGGGCGAAACTCCAAAGCGGACCCGGGGCTGTTGGCTTCCACCGAGACCACTTCGCAACCAATCGCATGAGGCTTGACCACGACCCCCCATGGCTTGCCCGCCGGTTGAATGTAGGACGACTCGCGAGCCATCGGCTGTCGACACACCAACAGATCGACTTTGTCGCCAGGCCGATTCTCGGAAATGAACACCGTCAGCGAATCGAACGATTCCACGCGATGCTCGCCGTACTTCACGATCACATCGCCCGCGGACAGTTCGGCCTGTTCGGCCGCCGATTTGCTTTGCACCAAGCTCACTTCGCAACCGATGGTGTGGGGCTGGCAATTCACACCGAGGAACCCTCCTTGGCGATAGTCGATCTTCGCCGCGGGCAGTCTTGTCTTGAGTTCCGCTTCACCCTCGCGCGAGATCTTCGTGCCATAGAGTTTGATCGTGGCCAAACTGCCACGCGCGGCGAGTTTCGGGACGACGGCGTCGTCGAGCGCGACGTACATGAGGCTGATCGCTTGCAGCCGCTCAAGCCCCGTCAGCACCTTGAGTCCCTCGGCGGTGACGTTGGTCTTTTTCAACTGCAAGGAGGTGATGTGCGGCATGACGGACACGGTTTCCAGCCACTGATCGGTCACTCGCGGGCCGGTGAATTTGACCCGCTTCACGCCGGCCAGCCAGCGCAGCCTTCGCAGGTCGCGTTCCGTCCCCGTGAACCGCTCGCCGATGTCGATTTCCGTAACATCCTCGATGATTTGGAAACCCAGCATCAACTGCGAACTGCCGATCCTCGCGCCCAATCGCTGCAATTCCTCGCTGGCCCGCGTCTGACGGATGTCCGACAAACCGGAGAGCGCGCCCTGGGCTCGCTGGGCGGCGGCGGTCAGGCGAGGGGCCGCGAGTTGCTCAAGGGCCGAGACGGCCGATGATTCGGCGTCCAATTCCTCGGACAACGCGAGTTCCCGCAGCACATGAACGCCGCGGAGCACCATTTCCAGGGAACCTTTGGGAATCTCCGCTTTCAGACGATCCACCGCCGGCTCGCCCGCTGCGATAAGCTTTCGCACCGCCGCCTCGCGCGTCAAAAACTGGTCCGCGTTCAGGTCGGCGATCCAGCGATCCAGCTGCTCGGGCGTCGCGGCATCTTGAGCGGTTTTTCGAACGGCGCCGCGAGCGGCATCTTGCGCGGCATCTTGAGCAGCATCTTGCGCGGCAGCCGTGCGAGCGGTTGCCGCCGGACTGGCAAAAAGAGCGGACACGACGGCCGCAGTCAGCACCGCAGCCGGGGCCACTCGGCGGAATCGTGACATAAAAAATCTCATCGGGAACGCTCCTCGACGATCGCCGGCTCGTTCATCATCCGTAAGTCGCTTTCCCGCAGTGTAACACGCGGAGCCGTCGTGTCGCTGGCGAAACGTCAGTTTAGGAACGGCCAAACGCCTCGCGGCTGCTGCCCGCGAAAGACCGGGGATTTGGCTTCGGGACGGTTCGGCACGGCGGAAGACCGCAAACCGGGCATGACGCCGGACGTCCCGCGGTCCTTGTCGGCCAGCGCCGATGGCGGGTCGATGGCCGGGCTGTTCGGATTTCCCATGTTCGGGCTCCCCTTGTTCGGTTGCTGGACCGGTTGGCGACGGGCCAGCACCCTTTCCCACACTTCGGCCGGCACGTCCGTCAGCGGGTAATAGCGGGGTTGGTCGCCGTCCGCTCCCTTTTCCCGCACCACCAGATAGATCTCCTCGCCTTGCCCCGCGATCGCCTCTTGCGAGTTGCTTTCTCGCTGGGGCTCTGTGGGCGGTG
>CAIXSC010000816.1 GCA_903921945.1 uncultured Planctomycetaceae bacterium | reverse complement strand
TGATCGGCATGTTTGGCGGCGCGCTGGTGGCGATCAACGCCGGCATCTCCCACCAGACCTTTATCAATTCCGTGCGCACCTACCTGGAACCGTATGATGTGGCCGGCGGGTTGATTAAAACGATGATCTTCGGCCTCATCATCACCATCACCGCCTGCACTGTCGGCATGCGCGCGGAAGGCGGCGCCTCCGGCGTGGGCCGCGCCACTACCTCGGACGATATCGAGCACCAAGGCGACGCCGCCATCGCCCATGATGGTCGCGCCCGCGAACACGGGAATTCCTTTTAACTGTTTTTGCAGCGGCTTGACGACGATTTCCTCGGTGTCGCGAATAGCGTCAACCACAAGTCCGAAGCGGCGGTTGTCCGCTTTCAGCACCACGATGTTCAACTCGACGTTGGCAAGACGTTCGGCGCCGCCGCCGCCCGCCGCCACGCCCAACTGTTCGTCTAGAAACACCAGCGGCAACAATACGCCGCGTAGACGGCACACCGGCGCGCCATGAATCCATTCCACTCCGCCCCGCGCTTGGTCCGCTTCGAACCGCACCAGTTCCAGCAGATTGACTTGAGGGATCGCGTAGCGTTCCTGCCCGCTGGCCACAATCAAGGCTGGCATGATCGCCAGTGTGAGCGGAATTTTGACACGCAGGGTGGTTCCTTGCCCCAACGTGCTCTCGATGTCGACGGTGCCGCCGATCTTTTCGATATTGGTGCGAACCACATCCATGCCGACGCCGCGGCCGGAAAACTGGGTCACGCGGTCGGCCGTCGACAGCCCCGGCAGGAAGATCAACCGCAGTAGTTCTTGCCGGGACATCCCAGCCGCTTCGGCAGCCGAAATCAGTTTCGCGTTCACCGCTTTGTCGCGGACTCGCTGGACGTCGATCCCCGCGCCGTCGTCACTGATCTCGATGATGACCTTCCCTTCCTCGTGGAAGGCGTGCATTCGCAACCGGCCTTCTTCCGGCTTGCCTCGCGCGCGGCGTGTCGCGGGCGGTTCAATGCCGTGATCCACCGCGTTGCGGATGATGTGCGTCAACGGATCGCGGATTGCTTCAATCAGAGTCTTGTCGAGCTCGGTTGTTTGCCCGGATACCTCGAAGTCGACCTTCTTTCCGCAGGCGATCGACAGGTCGCGGACAATGCGCTGGAACTTTTTCAACAGGTTCCCGATCGGCTGCAGCCGCGCCTTCATGACGCTCGACTGCAACTCGGTCGTCAATAGATTCAGCCGTTGAACCGCGCCTTGAAACGCGCCGTCGTCGTACGCTTGGCTGTGCTGCAAGATTTGATTGCGCGCGAGAATCAGCTCGCCCATCAATGTCATCAAGTTGTCGAGCAGTCCGACATCCACGCGGATTGCGCTATCGGCCGCTCCGCCACGCGGTTCGGCGACCTCCGGCGATCCAACGGGCCCTGCCGGAGTTTGCGAGACCGATGTACCGACCGCGCCCTCGCCGCCTATCACTCCATTCGAATCCGAGCGGACTGCCGCCGCAATCATCGAGTCCGACGGAACGAACTCGTCCGTCAGCGAACCTTTGCCGTTCGCAACAAGTTTGTGGCTGTCAGCCTCGGTTAATGTCACCGACGAATGGAATGCCTGCGGCGTCACGGCCTGCGGCGTCACGGCCTGCGGCGTCACGGTGGGCCAGGGCGCGTCCGGCACGGTGGCGGCCGATGGCTGTGCAGCGTGAGGCGATGCGGCGGGTGGCGGCTTGGGCGGAAGTGCCTCCGTGGTTGGTGGCGGGGTCGTTAGCGGCGCGAGCGGTGGAGTGATGGATGCGGAAGGAACGAGCATCGCTGGGAAGGCGGCGCTGCCGGTATCCGGGCGCGGGGCGTCTCCGGTGCGTAGGCGGTCGAGTTCCTGCGCGAGCGGTACGTAATCGGTATCGCCTTCGCCGGTGGACGCCTCGATATGGGACAGGATGTCCCGGATCGCGTCGACGACCCTGAGCAAAGCGGTGGCGATTTCCG
>CAIXSC010000815.1 GCA_903921945.1 uncultured Planctomycetaceae bacterium | reverse complement strand
TGTTGATCTTCATCGTCGCGCCGAGCACGCTCTTGGCCGACGACCTCGATACCGTTCGGCCGCTGCTGGCCAAGTACTGCCTGCGCTGCCACAACGCGGGAGAGCAGCAAGGGCAGGTGCGTTTCGATCGGCTCGCGGGGTTTGACAGTGCCACCGAACAGCTGTGGACCTCGGTTCATGAAGTCTTGATCGGCGGCGAGATGCCGCCCAAGGGCGAAACGCAACCGTCAGCGGAAGAGAGACAACGCATTCAGTCGTGGATCATCGACCAAGCGGCGCGTCACAAAGCCGAGACGGCCGGATCGCAACGGCGGTTAAACCGTCGCGAGTTGTCCGCGTCACTCCAGGATTTGGTCGGCTTGCCGATCGACTTTGCCGCGGGACTGCCGGAAGACGCGAAAGTGGACGGCTTCGATACTGGCGCGACGGCGCTACAAGATGCGGCGGATTCCGTAAGCCAATGGCTGGAAGTGACGCGCCGGGCCGTCGACAGCATTCGCTTTTTGGAGCCGGCTCGCGACCGCAAGATCAGCGTCGACTTCCGCGAGCACGAGTTCACCGATTACTTCAAATTCGTCGAAACGAGTTTCAAAGACTCGGGCATCTTCACGCGATCGAAGGGGTTGGTTTGCAAGAAGGGAGTCGGGCTTTACTTGCCAACGCAATGGACGGGCGATTCCGGCAATTCGTTTCTCGCGTTCCCCACGCCGGCGGATAAGTGCGCGGCATTCAAGATGACGCTGCGTGTCTCCGCGCGGCGGCCTATGGCCGGCCTGCCACTGCCGATGTTGTGGGTAAAAGTCGGCGGCAGCTACATCGACTACCAGCCAATCAGTGAGGAGCCGCGGACGCTGACCTACGCCGTACGCCTGGAAGACTGCCTAATCGAAGGCAACTCGCTCAAGGTGATGCTGCAATCGTTTGTCGAGGTCCCCTACGCGGTCGAAGGTTTCGAGAACGACGACCGCACGAAGCCCGAGGACAACCTTCCGGGCGGCATCGGCGTCTATCGACCGGCCTTTGACCGCAAGGTTCTCCGAACGCCCGAAGTGCAGCCGGTGCCGTCGATCGTCATCGAATCGATCGAAGTCGATTACGATCACCGCGCGGCCTGGCCCTTGTCGTCCCGCGAGGAGACGAAGGACGACGAGCCGAGTGCCCGGCGGCTGATCGCGCTGTGGCTGGAACGTGCGTGGCGACGGCCAGCATCGGATGCGGAACAAGCGAAGTTCGTCGCGCTCTATCAGCGGCTTCGCGCGGACGGGGGCTCGTTCGACGAAGCTCTGCGAGCCGCCTTCCAAGCGGTTTTGATGGGCGGGCCATTCCGCTACCTGGCTTCGCCGGCCGATGCGGACCCGGTCGCGGCCCAGTATGCCATTGCGTCGCGATTGAGCTTCATGCTCGTCGGCTCGCCGCCGGATCGCGAGCTGCGCGAACTGGCCGCCGCCGGGAATCTTCGCGATCCGAAAGTGCTCGACGCCCAAGTCGACCGTCTGCTGGCCGATCCGCGCAGCGACGCCTTCTTCCGCCCGTTCGTGACGCAGTGGCTGAACCTAAACCAGCCGGTCACGCTGACGATGTCGAGTTTGAAGAAGCAGGATTTTCGGTTCGGCCGGCACCTCAAGGATTCGATGAAAGAGGAGACGATTCAGTACGTCGCCCGGCTGTTCGCCGATAATCGGCCCGCACGGGAGTTGGTCGCGAGCGACTGGACGATGATGAACGACATCCTGGCGGTCCACTATGGCTATCCGTCGATCGACGGCGGCAAGCTGCGGAAGGTGCCGATGCAATCCCGCCCGGACGACCCGCGTGGCGGCGGCGTGCTCGGTCACGCCGGCATTCAGTCGATGTTGTGCTGGATGGGCGACAATTGGATGATCTATCGCGGGTCGTGGGCGCTGACGCACATCCTGGACGATCCGCCGCCCCCGCCACCGTTGGAAGTGCCCGAGTTGCTGCCGTTCGACAAGGCGAATCAAGGCAAGAGCTTCCGAGAACTACTTGTCCAGCATCAAGCGGACAGCCAATGTTCGGTCTGTCACAAAAAGATGGACCCGCTCGGTTTTGCGTTTCAGAACTTCGACCTGAGTGGCCGTTGGCGGAACGTCGAACACGAGCGATACCATCGAGCGGAACTGGACGGCAAAATCGAGTGGCGCGGCGAAGGCAAGTCGCGGCCGGTCGACACGGCGGGCCAACTGCCACGCGGCGAAAAGTTCGCCAGTTTTCCGGAATTCAAGGAGTTGCTCGCCCGGCATTATCTCGACGATATCGTGCGGGGCCTGCTAAAGAAACTCACCCTATACGGCACGGGACGCTCAGCCGATGTGCTTGATTTAGTCAAGATTCGGTCCATTGCGAGAGAACACGCCGACAAGGAATACCCGATTCGCGATGTGCTCAAGGCTTTCGTAAGGTCCAGCATCTTTCTGGAAACAGCCTCTCGGTAGGGACGACGCCCACGATTTACGAACCGATCCAGTTTCACGATCCTCAAGCCAATCCACGACTGCGAATTGACAAGGAGATAGAAGTGAATTCCAAAGCACCCCACATCACCCGCCGCACCGTCCTGAGTGGCCTGGGGGCGAGCATCGCCTTGCCATGGCTGGAAATCATGAACGGCAAGACAGTGGCCGCCGCTCAGGGCCAACGCGATCCGGGACGGCTGGCATGCTTTTATATCCCCGGCTGCATCAACCACTACAATTGGTTCCCCGAGGACACGGGCTTCAACTACAAGATCGCGCCTTCGCACCAACCGCTGGCCCATCATCGCGAGCGATTCTCGGTGCTCAGCAGCCTCTCGCACATCGAAGGCCGGATCAGCGGGCATCCTCACCCGTACAACTTCCTCACCGGGCACAACATCAACATCACGCCCGGCGTGATGACCAACACGGTGTCGATCGACCAGGTCGCTGCCAAGTACATCGGCCCGACCTACCTGCCGTCGCTCGCTCTTTCGTGGACGTCGGGGGTCGGGGCCGCGACGCTGTCGCGCAACGCCCTGGGCGTCGACATACCGGCCACCAGCGACTACCGGTCCGTGTTCGAGAACCTCTTCCCGCCCGCCGACTCGTCGCACCTGAAGCAGGCCCAGGCCCGCATCGCTCTGAATCGCAGCATCCTCGACACGGCGGTCAGCGACGTGAAGGATCTGAAACGTCGGCTCGGCCACACTGACCAGCAGCGGATGGAACAGTACTTGGCGTCGATCCGCGACGTCGAAAAGCGGCTTGACGACCGCGATGCGATCTTAAAGAAAGGCCGACCGCAATTCGACGAAGCGAGCGTGCGGATCGAGCCGAAGAGCAAGACGAGTATGCGGGAGCATATCGAGTTGATGATGGACCTGATGGTCTTGGCGTTTCAGACTGACATGACCCGCGTCGTCACTCATTGCCTCGGCGGCGAGGCGGGGCCGTCGTACGACGAGTATAAGGACTGGGCGAAGACCACCGGCGCACCCACGCGCGGCGTTCACGACTACCACCACAAAGGCTCCGGCAATCGTGGCGTGGACAACCCCGATACGAAACTGATCGGCCTCCGCGACCGCCTGTACTGCGAGTGCCTCGCTCGTCTGATGGACAAGCTGGCCGCGATCCAAGCCAGCGACGGCACGCTACTCGACCACACGGTCCTGCTGCTCGGCGGCTCGCAGATCAGTAGCCATTCCGGTAGCAGTTTCCCGCTGCTATTGGCGGGCGGAAACAAGCTCGGATTCCGCCATGGCCAGCATTTGAAATGGAAGGGAAACGAACGCTCGGCGTCGGACCTGTATCTCACCATCCTGCGGCAATTGCGCTGTCCGGTGGAGTCCTTCAAGGAGAGCAAAGGCCCGATTAGCGAGCTGCTGGTTTGATCGAGATGGCTGCGAGACACCATGATGGGCCTGATGCAGGGACAATTTCTTAAATCACGACGGATGCTCGCGCTCGCCTTCATTCTGGCCTGCGCAATCGCGCAGGCCAGCGCCGCCGACCAACCGCGTTTGCTCCACACGCTACGCGGCCACGAGCGTTGGGTCCTGTCGATCGCATTCAGTCCCGATGGTCGATGGCTTGCTTCCGGGGGCGACGATCAAACGCTGCGGTTGTGGCATCTCTTGAACGGCGATGCTACCCGGACTCTGCAACGCTTTGGCAGTGCCGTGACTGCGGTCGACTTCCATCCCGACGGCAAGCGCATTGCAGTGGGAACCTACGCAGGCGAGTTGCAATCGCTCGTGGTGCCTAGCGGCAAGCGGCTACGGAAATTCGACGGCCACAACGATTCAGTCACCGCGATCCGGTTTGATCGGACGGGTAAGTACCTGGCTTCGGGCAGCGCGGACGACACCCTGGTCCTTTGGGACACGAACGATGCGGCCGCCTTGCTCCGATTCGAGCAGGGCAACGAATACGACGTTACCGCGATCGCGTTCAATCCCAACGGCCGCCAAATCATCAGTGGCGACGGCGAAAACGAACTGAAAATCTGGAGCACGGAAAACGGCGAAGAACTTCGGACACTGCGCGGCCATGCCGAAACCGTCACCGCCGTGGCGTTTAGTCCATCGGGCAAAGTCATCGTCTCCGCGAGTTGGGATGACACGTTGAAACTCTGGAATGCCGACGGAGGCCAGGAAATCCATACGCTGCGGGGCCATACAGCGGATATCACGTCGGTCTTGTTTACTCCCGACGGTAAACAGATCGTGTCGTCCAGCGAGGACAAGACGGTGCGGATCTGGGATTCCGATAGTTGTAAGCTGATGACGACGCTTGATGGCCACCGAGACGGTGTGATGTGCCTGGCCGTCAGCCCCGATGGCCGCTTGCTTGCCTCCGGAAGCAAGGAGGAGATCCGAGTCTGGAAACTGAAATGACCAAGGTATGATGACGCCGCCCGTTTCGAACTTCCGGTTGCCTTATCACGGAGCGGCGCAAACCGCCAAGTATTTCGCTCATGGACGGCTTGCAGAGTTCTCGCTATCGGTTTCGGCGATAGGAGCCGTCAAACTAAATGGGGTAGGCCCCACGCTTCTCGTCCGGCGCGATCAAAAGCGGCAGGAAGCCAATGCGCGACTCAGCCAAACCGGGCCGATACGATAGCGATTTCCTGCTATGCGCCCACGGAAAAGAACGGCGCACAGCCTGAGCGATCGAATAGGCAACGCCGAGGCCCTGACCTAGCGCTGAATCACGGGCCAAGACCGTAGGCGCGGCAAGTCCGCCGCACCGCGTACTGCTACGCTCACCGTTTCGGGATTGGCACCGACGCACGTTGGAAAACGTTCGCGGCCTCGATCGCGAGCGTCTCTGCTTCTACAATCATGGATTCAACCGCCGCCTAACCGATGTCCACGGTCACGTGACCAAGGAGATGCCCGCATGAATCGGACACGTGAAATGCAGGTGACCTGCCTGGCATGGTTGTGTGTCTTGTGCGCGGCAGCGAGTTCACCAGGCGCGGAAGAACCGACCTCTCCGCCGCAGGAACAGCTCAACTTCTTCGAGTCGAAGATTCGCCCGGTGCTGGTCGAGCACTGCTACGAGTGCCATGCCGCCGGGTCGAAGATCGTGCAGGGCGGGTTGCGGGTAGACCATCGCGACGGGTTGCTCAAAGGAGGCGACAGCGGTGCGGCGATTGTGCCGAAGCAGTCGGAAAAGAGCTTGCTCCTCTCGGCGCTGCGGCACGAAGACCTCAAGATGCCGCCGAAACGAAAGCTGCCGGATACGGTCATCAAAGATTTTGAAACGTGGATCGCGATGGGAGCGCCCGATCCGCGAACCGCCCATGAGCCGAAGTCGCTACGCACGATGGATCTCGCGGAAGGCCGGAAGCATTGGGCGTTTCAGCCGGTCGTGGATGCGGCGGTTCCCGATGTCAAAGACGCGGCATGGCCGCTCGATCCGCTGGATCGGTTCGTGCTCGCACGTCTCGATGCCAAAGGTTTGAAGCCGGTCGCGGATGCCGATCGCTACACCTGGTTGCGGCGAGTCAGTCTTGATCTGACCGGTCTGCCGCCGACGCCTGCCGAAATAGAAGCCTTCGCCAAGGACGACTCGCCGCTCGCGTTTGCGACCGTCGTTGATCGTCTGCTCGAGTCGCGAGCGTTTGGCGAACGGTGGGCTCGACATTGGCTCGATCTGACCGGCTATGCCGACATGATGGGAACGTCGAACAACGTCTATGCCGAACATGCCTGGCGATATCGCGATTACCTGATCGAGGCGTTTCACAAGGACAAACCGTTCGACCGCTTCGTGCGGGAGCAGATCGCGGGCGACCTGCTCGCCGCCAACTCGCCCCAGGAGAAGGCCGAGAATCTCACGGCCAGCGGGTTCTTGATGGTCGGCGACGTTGAGATCGTCGAACCTGACAAAGCGAAGTTGGAGGCCGATCACATCGACACGCAGGTGGCGAAGATCGGCACGGCGTTCCTTGGCATGACGCTCCATTGCGCGCGTTGTCACGATCACAAGTTCGACCCGATCGCATTGCCCGACTATTACGGTATCGCGGGCATGCTGCGCAGCTCGCCGTCGACTCACAAGATCCCGTTCGGCGTCTGGAGCCTGCTCAATTCGACGGAACTCCCCGAGACGCCCGAGCAACTCACCGCCCGACAGAAGCTCGAAGCCGACCATGCCGAGAAGCTCGCGGCATTGAAGGCCGAACGGGACCGTCTGCGAGAAGAAAAGAAGACGGTGGAAAGTCGGCTTTCACTCCGCGAAGGCTCACCCGTTCGCGGAACGAACGGCAAAGAGGAAGCAGTGCCGACCGAAGTCATCGACCCTCAAGCGGATAAAGCCGCGCTCACCAAACGCCGCGACGAATTAGACGAGCAACTCAAGAAACTCGGCCCGCAGATTCAACATGCCGAGTTCTTCTCGTCCAAAGTGCCAAAGGCGTTCGCGATGCGCGACGGTCCGCAACCCGCGGACATGCCGATCTACATTCGAGGCAACCCGTATGCACCAGGGGCCGTCGTCCCGCGCGGAACGATGCGAGTGGCCTCATGGGACAAGTTCCCGCCGATTCCCGCCGGGCAAAGCGGCCGCTTGCAGTTGGCCGACTGGCTGGCCGACAGGGGCAATCCGCTCACGCCGCGAGTCGCCGTCAATCGCCTCTGGCAGAAGCTGTTTGGCGAGGGACTCGTCCGTAGCGTGGACTACTTTGGCACACGCGGCGAGACGCCGTCGCATCCCGAGTTGCTGGATCATCTCGCCACGCGGTTCATGCGCAACGGTTGGTCGCAGAAGCAGTTGATCCGTTCGATCGTGCTCAGCCGGACCTATCGCCTGAGCAGCACCAACGACGCGTCGGCGATGAAGGTCGATCCTGACAACCGTTTGCTCTGGCGCATGAATCGCATGCGACTCGATGCCGAAGCGCTCCGTGACCAACTGCTCGCCGTCAGCGGGGAACTGGTTCCGAGCAACGGCGGTCCTGGATTGGTTCTCGAAGAAGTCGAGAACTGTGGCGGACTTGTGCGGGAAGGCGTGAACCCACCGAACTACACGCATCGCAAGCCGCGCGCGAGTGAACAGTTCGTGCGCACGATCTACCTGCCAGTGATGCGCACCAACACCGCCACTCACGACCGCCTACGCTCGTTCTTCGACTTCGTGAACCCCGCCCAAATCGCCGGCCAGCGCAGCCAAACCGTCGTGCCAACTCAGGCTTTGTTCGTGATGAACAACGATCTGTTCCGCAGGCGAGCGAAAGCGCTTGCCGATTCGTTCGTGTTCCAGCCTACAGGAGGACCAGCAAAGGCCGAATCGTCGGCGCCTGATGGCGGGACAACGAGCCAATCGACCGATAACCGCTTGGACCAACTCTGGCTCAGAGTCTTCAACCGTCCGATTACACACTCCGAGCGCACCGCCGCGAGCGAATTTCTGGCGGAACTCGATGCGACAATCACCGAGCAGCAGCCTGCCGAGAAAGAGACGCTTAAGTGGCTGGAACTCTGCCACGGCCTGCTCGCATCCAATAAATTTATCTTCCGCTTCTGACCTTTGGTGGAAAGGGCTTTGGGACATGCTGACCGATTCTTCAGCGGTTGCAGGACCGGCTTCCAGTCCGTCCAGCCTCGCAATCGACGGACAGACAGTCCGTCGCACGGGCGTTACTCGCCGCCAAATGCTGCAAGGCGCCGCCTGCGGATTCGGCGGACTCGCGCTGGTGGACATCGTTCATGCCGCAACAAACCCGGCGGCCACTCGCGTTCCACATTTCTCTCCGAAGGCCAAGCGGGTGATCTTCCTGTTTATGGCCGGAGGACCTTCTCAGCATGACCTCTTTCAGGAAAAGAAATTCATTGCCGATCGACACGGCCAGCCGATTGATTCGCCGTTGCGGAAGGAAGTGACGCAGGTCGGTACCGAGAAGTTCCTGGCACTGGGAGCGATGGCTCCTATCCGGCCGCGCGGTGACTCGGGGATGAAGATCTCCGACCTGATGCCGCACTTGTCGAGCGTTGCGGATGACATCTGTTTGCTGCGCGGGATGAACGCTGACAATCCGCAACATGCCAGTGCGACCAACCAGTTTCACACCGGCGTCTTCACGGAAGTTCGTCCGTCCATGGGAGCGTGGATCAGCTACGGACTGGGGACCGAGAATCACAATTTGCCGAGCTTCGTCAGCATTCATGCTCCGGGCGTGCGAACGTATGGCTCGGGATTTCTACCTGCCGAACACCAAGGCACGCCGCTCACGGTGCCGCTCAACGATAAGACGTTGCCCATCGAGAACCTGCGGAATCTGTCCCCCACCGACGCCATTCAACGGCAACGGATCGACCTGACGAAGCGACTGAACCAACGGCTGATCGACGAACTGCATGGCGACGGTAACATGGAAGGGATGATCCAGAACATGGAACTGGCGTTCCGCATGCAGACGACGACGCCGCAACTGGTTGACTTGTCACAGGAGACGCCCGCGACACTCGAACTGTACGGCATTGGCAGCGGCAAGGCTTCGGACAAACACGGCCGCGCGTGCCTGCTGGCTCGAAAGCTGAGCGAGTCCGGCGTCCGGTTCGTGCAGGTCACCATGGACGGCTGGGACCATCACGGCGACGTTCGAGGCAATCTGCCGAAACTCTGTCAGCAGACCGATCAGCCTGTCGCGGGACTGCTCAAGGACCTCAAGCAACGCGGTCTACTCGACGACACGCTCGTACTCTGGAGTGGCGAGTTCGGCCGCACTCCGTGGAGCCAAGACCTGAGCGGTACGGCTCCGATCGACAAGCACGGTCGCGAACATCAGCCCGAGAGCTTCTGTGCATGGATGGCCGGCGGCGGCGTGAAAGGCGGTCTGACTTACGGCGAGACCGATCATCTGGGCTACAGCGTGATCGAGGGCAAAGTCCACATTCACGACTTGCATGCGACGATGCTGCACCTGCTCGGCATCGACCACACGCGGCTCACCTTCAACCAAGTCGGCCGCGACTTCCGTTTGACCGATGTGCATGGCTCCGTGGTGAAGGAGATCCTGGCGTGAGGACAACTCGTGTGAAAGCCCTCTTTTTCGCTCTCGTCGCATTCGCGTGCAGCAACTCGGCGATGGCCGAGATCCGCATGGAGACGCTTAGCGTCCCGATGCGCGACGGCGTGAAACTCGCGACCGATGTTTATCGCGATGATGGCTTGAAGCAGGCTCCGGTTGTGCTGATGCGCACGCCTTATGATCGCACCAAGCAGAAAGCGAATGCCGAGCGATACGTCGCGGCCGGTTATGTGGTTGTCATGCAGGACTGTCGCGGGACGCGGGCGTCCGAAGGGGTTTTAGCTCCCTACAACAACGAAGGACAGGACGGTTTTGACACGATCGAATGGATCACGCGGCAGCCGTGGTGCAGCGGGCGTGTGGGAATGATGGGCGGCTCGTATGTCGGAGCCGTCCAGTGGCAGGCAGCGGTCGAAGCCCCGCCGGGACTGGCCGCCATCGCCCCGCAAGCGACCTGGAGCAGCTTTTACAGGAACCTGTATCTGGGCGGCTCGGTGCGGCTGTCGTTGATCTCCGGCTGGCTGGCTGGCAATACACCGAAACCGGAGGGAGCCAAGCCCGCCGATATGGATGTCGCGCTGCTCCGGTTGCCGCTCAGCGATGTTGACGCGGCGATCGGCTGGCCGATGCCGTGGCTCGATGCGTACCTCACGCATCCGGAGCCTAGCGGCTTTTGGAAACGCCTTGATCTGACGACGCAGCTTCCCGAGTTGCAGATGCCCGCGCTGCATGTCGTCGGCTACTACGACTTCTTCTCGCGCGAGTCGGTCGACAACTTCGTCATCATGCAGAAGGAAGCGCGCGATCCGGCCACTCGGAAACAACAGCGACTCGTGCTCGGCCCGTGGGATCATGGCACGATCGGTAAGTCGCAGGTGGCTGAAGTCAATTTTGGTTCGGAAGCCGCGCTGGATATTGCGACGATACAGCTCGACTGGTTCGATCGCCATCTCAAGCAAGATGCGGCCGCGCTGGCCAAGCCGTTTCCGCCGGTGCGATATTTTTCGATGGGCGACAATGTCTGGCGCGACGCGCAGACGTGGCCGCCCGAGGGATTCACGGACACGACCTTTTTCCTGCACTCGAACGGCAAGGCGAACACACGCGGTGGCGACGGTCGTCTGACGAAGGCGGCTCCGACCAGCAACGAACCGAGCGACACGTTCCGCGCCGATCCATCTCGGCCTGTGCCCGCTTGCCCCATTACCGCGACGCGACCGGTCAAAGCCGCGGTTTGGGGGCCGGTCGATCAATCGCCTCTCGAAGATCGCGACGACGTCCTCGTCTATAGTACGGCCCCGCTTGAAGAACCGTTGACTTTTGCGGGAACCGTCACGGCGAAGCTTTTCGTCAGCACCGACACGCCCGACGCCGACTGGGCCGTGAAGTTGGTCGACGTCCGCCCAGACGGCGTCGCGATCAATCTGGCCACCGGCATTCTGCGCGGCCGCTATCGCAACTCGCTGCTCAAGCCCGAACTGATGAAGCCGGGCGAGGCCTACGAGATCACGGTCGACCTTGGCCCCTGCGCCGCAACACTCGCGAAAGGCCATCAATTGCGAGTCGACATCTGCGGTTCGCTCTTCCCGCTCCACGACCGCAACCCCAACACGGCCGAAGGTATCTTCGGCAGTAAGACGGCCATCGCCACCGAGCAGGTGCATCACAGACCGACTGCTCTCTCTCGCGTGATCCTTCCGGTGCGATCGAATGGCGGTCCACCATGAACCACAAAAGTCGCTCATCTCGAATCGCGAGGCCTGCTCCAGCGAATCGTCACGCGACTCGCTGCCCTGCTCCTCGCGCCGTTGGCTGCGCCGGGTGCTTACGTCTCCGCCAAGATAGAAGCCATTCTCGCCACGGCCGCGGACCGCGAACGCGGCTCATCAGCAATATCTCGCAGGCGCATCTCGCACTCTACGCTCCGGTGGGCACCGGGCTTGGCAAGGGCGCGCTCGACCTCGTAGCGTGCGAGAATGTCATCGTACCAAGCAACATTGTCACCAGTGGTCCCCATGCTGGCACCGCCTCACTACCATCGGCGGTCGCGAAGCGACTGCGGGGGCGTCCGGAGCGGTCGGCAACTTAGTCCATATCATCAGGATGGACCAGTCGAGGCCTTAACAGAGCGCAAAACAACGCCCAGAGCGCACCGCAAAAACAAATACGAAAGAACCACACAACGCCCCAAATCAATGTCGATTCCGGTGGCGCTTGGATACTCGAAATCCGCCACTGGAAATGCTCCTTGATCGCTGAGGGAACGCTGTCGACCATCGCCCCGGCCGTAAACGAAAAGAAATCGCCGTAACTCCCCTGACCCTCCAATATTATGAACTTATGGGCAAATAGCTCGGTGCTGATGGACAGAAGATGGTAAGAGAAGCCCAGCGAACTGAACGATATCGAAAGGTAGATCAGCCCAAGAAACCCGATGTTCAGCCGAAATTGGTGAACAACATTGTGGATCGCGACTCCTAACCGGCTCGAAGCGGCAGGCGACCGTGCCAGCCCACTGTTGGTCACGAGAAACAATCCGATGTACATGGCGGCGATCACGAATGCCGAGATCGACACGGTGAACGCCATCCACGGCCAGTGGCTGCTGGCTCGCCGCTCCGCCAGCAGGCAGAAGATGACGGCCAGCATGTTCAAAAATCGGATGTCGAACACCATCCCGAACAACAATCGCCACAGCGCACGCACGGTTTGGCTAACCGCGTGCCACGTCAAGCCAGCCACCACTTTCAACAGCTGAAACACAATCCACAGGGTGGGAAGCGCCGCCACACCGGCAATCACAGTTCCCAAAATCGTCAACGTGTTCTCGTTCATGGTGCATGCTCCTCGCTGAAGGATGACGCCAAACAGGACCGACTCTCACGGATCCGCCACAAGGTAAAAGCCTCTCGGCCCGCTTTTCTTACATCGGTGCCACATCGGCGCGTGGAAAAAGTTGGCGATGGCTCATCCGAAAGCGATGGGAATAGACAGGTTGCCGGTGGCGACAACCAATGATCCACCGAAGAGTAAAAGCCTCTCGGGCCGCTTTTTTTACACCGGTGCGTAAAAAAAGTTGACGATGGATCAACCCCAGGCGTTCGGAGTAGACAGGTTGCCGGTGGCGACAACCTCAAAATGCAATGCGCCTTCGACCGGTGGCGTGCGACTCACGGCCAGTGGACCACGGAGCAGTAGGGGGCCGGTTGTCGCTGTTCGACGTCACACGCGATACGGTGGACCCAGGACGGGCTAACGGCCAAGTTCCGAGACGCGGGTGAATTCCTGGCCTGTCACGAAACCGTCGCTATTGGCGTCGAGAAAGCGGAAATGCCGTTCCAACAACCCGGCGTTGTTTTGGTATCTCGGAACGGTGCCGAAAGCTTGTCGCGCCTCGTCGAGCGACATGCGGCCGTTGCGGTCCGTGTCAGCCTTCTCGAAGCGAGCATCGACTGCGACGACGCGAAACACGTCGGCTAGCCGCTGGCCCAGGTTCCTGGGTTTGTCCGCCGCCGCACTCCCCGTTTCGCCGGTCGCAGCCGCGCGAGTCTCCGACCGGCCGTCCGCCGCCACTGTGGAATCCGTCGAAACCTGTTTACCGGGCACGTAGTACTCGATGTAGCCCAGCAGCATTTCATCAAAGGTTTGCGGCCCCCACCGCACTGTCCGGTCGGGATCCGGGTTCGCCGGATTCCGCTCACTGTTGTCAAACCAGCCGGTGACTTCCAAGTTCGTCCCCGCCTTCACGAGCAACGGTTCGGCCAACCGGTATTGCAGTTGCCAATTGAAGTCATAGCGGGGAATATCGAGCAACGTTTCGATCCGGCCGTCTGTGAACTTCGCCTCGTACCGAAACGCCTTCCCGCGCAGATGCATGTGCGGCATGAAAGCCAAAACGACCGAGTCTCGCGGGACTCGCAGCGTTGCTCGTTCGGCATGCGAGTCCGCTCGTGGCGGAATCCGTATTCGGGTGTTCGCGATCCCAACGGTCTCCACGACGTGTTGTGGCGGCTCTTTGGCGAATCGCAAGGCCAACTGGGTTTGGTCCTCGGTCGCCTGCCCATTGGGGGTGTAATGCATTTGGAACAACAACCGGGCTCCCTTGGGCAACTTTTTGGCAAAGCCGACGGGATACGCTTGGCTGCTGTTGCCCGGCACGTAAGCGGCGAAAAAACCGCTCTGCTCGTTCGGTTCCTGACCGCCACGCCGCCCATTGCCGTCGATCACAAACACCAGAACGTGATGTACGACTTCGCGCCGCGACGGCCGCACTTCGAACGCCTCAACCCAGCGGTCTTCCGTCAACCCCGTCTCCACCACCAAATGCTGATAGGGCATCGTGCCCTCCGCTTTAACGGCAACCGCCCGGGGCAGTTTAACGACCAAGTCCGGTTTTCCAATCTGCCACTCGCCGGGCACAGGAAGCGGCAAGGGCGCGTCGGTCGGGTCCCCCTCCGGCAAGCCCGCTTCGAGCCACGCCAACAGATCCGCTCGATCGGCGGCGGCCAGCGACCGATCGTTTAGCCAACGCACGGGGCCATGGCCATCCCGCGCGAACCAGGGCGGCATTCGTTCCTGCTTCACGACTTGCTGGATCATCGCCTTGTTCGCCGCCACTTGTCCGGCGGTCTCCAAAGCAAATGGAGCCAGCCCGCCAGCTCGATGGCACTCGACGCAGTTCCGCTGCAAAATCCGCGACACACGATTGTGATAGGTCACCGGCACGACGCTGGTCGCTGGCAAGGTTCCAGTGGCCAATTTCACCGGAGTCGGTTGGCTAGTGAGCGAGGCGGAGACGGAGGCGGCAGACGATCGCGGTTTCGCGTCACCTTCAGCCAAGTCAAGCACGCATCCTGGCGCGGCCGTTGCTTCGATCAGCGGTCGTTTGCCTGCGAGCAGGGCGTCGATAGCATTCGCGAGATAGCGGTGCCGCGCCGCATCCTTGGCGTAATCCAGGCCGTATTGGTCGTCGACCGCTCCGTGGTAACGCACCGTTCCCGCAGCGTCGATGAGGAGAACGTCGGTCGTTGTCCCGGCGCCGAGCAGACGTGCCAACGCCAGCGAATTCTCTCGCACACAGGTCATGCGAGGCGCCACCGCCGAGATGAGTTCACGCAGCGGATCACGGACCGGCGTGCCGGCCGACTCGGAGGCTTTCGCGGCACGCACCATGGCCTCCTCGAGTGGCGGTTCATTGGCCGCTAACAGCACGAAGCGAATTCCCTGCGGTTCATAGGTTTCAGCTAGCCGCGCGAGCACCGGCAGGTATTTGCGGCTTAGCGGGCAAGTCGAACTGGTCATAGCAACGACGATGCCCTTGGATGGGCTCGAAAAACGCCCATCACGGCCCTCCACATCCCGCCAAGCCGGAAGAACGACTCGCTGACCTACGCCGTGATCCCCTGGTCGCAGGATCCGCGGCGTGGCGTCCAATTCGGCGCCTCTTAACCCTTTCGCTTGAGCGTGTAGCAACGCCAAGCTTACCCCGACCAACCCGACCCAGGCGAACGCCAGTTG
>CAIXSC010000814.1 GCA_903921945.1 uncultured Planctomycetaceae bacterium | reverse complement strand
TCGGGCGAGCGATCGTAGGCTAGCGGATTGCCGACCTCCTCGCCGCCCGCATGGTTGGCCACCTTGACCCCGCATTCGTCGATTTGCGGAAAGCCGTAGAACATGCCCCACGGCAATTCGAAGAAAAAAGCGCAACCCGCCGGCGCCGAGTAATCCCGAGTCCGTGGCTGGAACCAGTGCAGATGCTTGCGTAGCACGCGAAACGGAAATGGCCAATGCCCGCTTGGACCGGCGAGCAATTGCGGAGCCCAGGCCCCCGGGGTAATCACAAGCCGGCGAGTGGCAACCGGCCCGTGGCTTGTCTCGACGGTGATCACGCCCGAGTCCGTGTTCGATTCCACCATCGAATCCGCGCGGACGCGGGCTTGTGACCGGCCGGTCTCGCGAATGGCGGAGGTTGCGGCCGGCTCCCCGCCAAGCGTCGTGGTTGCCGGCACATCGTGACGCCAGCCCAGGATGTCGATTCCTGTGCGGTGTTCGGCGCCGCAGGCCGCGGCCGCGCGCAGATGAGCCAGCACGCACCGCTCGACGCGCAGATAGCCCGCCTGCCGTTCGAACACCGCCGCGCAACCTTCGGGCAAGCGGAATCCCGGAAACCGTCGCGCCATCTGGGCGGCGTCAAGCGGCTCCAGGTCGAGCTGGTGTTCGCGGGCGCACCGGAGCACGCCCGGCACAAGATCGCCATCAAGCGGACCGGCTTCCAGCAAGCCCACTGGATGGTAAAGCTGCTCGTGGACCGTGCGTTCCAGTTCCGCCCATAGCTGGTATGCCCGCCGCAACAACGGCACGTAGTCGGGATGCTCGTAGTAAGCCAAACGAATGATGCGGGTGTCGCCATGCGAACTGCCGCGGTCATGTCCGCCCTGGAAACGGTCGAGACCGAGCACCCGAGCGCCGCGTTTCGCCAAATGATAGAGGGCGGCGCTGCCGACTCCCCCCGTTCCCAACACCACCGCGTCGTAAGTCATCGCCACTCCGTCCGTAGCTATCGCATTGTGGGACCTGTGCCTGTCCGCCCTTGCGGACCAAGCGGCTTCGAGAGCCTGAAGAACAACTGCTCCAAGAGGAACCGGGCCGCATGCTCGGAGGAATGGCTTCCCTTCAGCCCCAAGTCAAGCTCCAGCAGCCAACGGTAGAGCTTCAGCGCGCGTTGGCGCCCCATCTGCTTGAGTTGTTCTTCCGCCTTATCGACGTTGTCCGACCAAAACCCGGCTTGCATCAAACAGGCCCGCAAATCGGGCCGCTGGCCACGCCGCTCGGCTTCGCGGAACTGCCGGGCGGCCGCCGCGAACCGCCGCAGCGACCATGAAATCGAACCGTAGAGCGCCAGCGGATCCTGGCCCGCTTGGATCAGCTTGTCGAGTTGACCGAGGGCTTTGGCCGCGTCGCCATCCGCCACGGCGTCGTTCAAGTCCCAAGCGGTCTTCGTCCTCCAACCGCCCACCACCTCTTTCACCAAATCGATGTCGACTTTGCCGCCCACCGGCACGAACAGCGCAAGTTTCGCCAGCTCCTGGTCGAGCATTCCGAATTCGGGACCGACCAGCTCCATCATCGCCTGCGCAGCCTTGGAACTAAGTTGGATGTTGTGACTCGCACGCGCCCAAGCTTCCAGCCAACGTTTGATACGCGACTCGTCCACCGGCTTGATCTTCGACCGCGAGCCGGCAACTTCAGGCACACGGCAGTCGATCGCCAGCGCGTACGGCTGCGATATCTTGTAGACGCGGGTGTTCGCTGGCCAGGATTCAACCGCCAACACCAACACGCCGGTGGAACGCGGCTTGGCGAGATAGTTTTCCAGCGACTCGCGATACCGGTCGACAAACTCGTCCGCGTCGTCAATCCACGCGATCCGCGGCCCGCCGCCGCCGAACATCGAGACGGTGGACAGTTCGTCCACCACATCACGATATTCGGCCGTCTCGCCATCAAAGCGAGTCACGGACGATTCCACGTCGGCATTACCACCCGCCAGCAGCTTCATGAGCTGCGTGCGAACGAGCGATTTGAGAAACCGTTCGCCGCCATACAACACACACACCGGCGGAGATTTTCCGGCGGGCGGTGATTCCAGAAAGTCCAACGCGTGCATCGCGCCTGGCATCGAACCTGGCATGGCTCCTCCGTTGCGCGGCGGGTGAAAGGGCCGCCGGGACCAACACTCCGGCCGCCACGCCTTCACTTTAACCCAATCCGCTACCGACGGCGGGTGCCGAACAACGGAATCCGCGAGGCGCCCGAATTGAAACCGGCGCCGTAAGACGGGTCGCTGGAAGAACCGCTCGGTGGCGTGCCGTACGGCGAGCTCGCCGGGGCGTTGCTCGACTCGCCTGACGAGTACCCCGGAGAAGAACCGGATGGCGGCGCGGCGGCAGCCGGAGCAAATCCGCGAATGCGGCCGGCCGGATTGAGCCCCTGCAGATTGATCGGCTCATTCAGTTGATAGCTGCCGAGGTTTCCCGCTTCGTCGCGAACTTCAATCCGCAATAGGGCGCGCTTCGGGACAATGCCCGCCATCGGCCAAAAATATTGACCCGAATTCGGCAGTCCCGACGCCACCGTATTCCACGGTCCCGAGGCGTTTTCGGCGTACATCAGCGTCACCGGACGCGGCCCGAGTCGCGTGTCGTCAGCCTCCCAGCGAATATCCAGCTTGCCGGCTTCCGCTCCCTCGCCAAAGCTGATGCTCGTGAGCTGCACACGGGGCGCGGTCGTGTCCACGCCAATCCAGAGATCGGCCAGTTCCCCCGGCCGAGGCGCGGTGCTCGCCAGCCCGCTCTTGCTGACAATCACAATCCGAAAGCCGTAAATCGCTTCGTCGGTGACCGTGACATCGAAAGGACTCTGCTTGTCCGCGTCGCTGCCGTATTTGGACCAGGAAGAGCCCCGATCACGAGTCATCCAGAGTTCCACTTCCGCAACGCCACCCGGTCCAGCCGATTCGATGTCGTATTCCAGCGCGAAACGTTTGGTATTGGTCATCCGAGGCCGCTCGCCGCCCGGCAAGTCGCCGCCCAGCGGCATCGCGATCGGAGAACCGCCCATCGGCGAGGGCACGCTGGCGGGCAAGCTTGTCGAACTAGGCTGGACCGGCGAGGCGACCGTGTACGGGTTAGCTCCGGCCTGAGACGCCGGCGAGGCACCCGTTGTCGGACCCGCGGCGGCGCTGTTCGCCGCTGTGGTCGGCACGGGCATGGCTCCACTGGCCGCGGCACTGGCCGCCGCGAACTGGCCAGGACCGTTTGCGCCTTGAGCGGGTGGCGTGTTCGCGACACTTTGGCCAGGATTACCCCACGGGCCCGTTGACGCCCAGGGGGCCGCCGCATTGCCACGCGCTCGACTGGAAGGATTCACATACACGCGTTTCGTCGCCACAACGCGGTTGCCCGCGGCATCCTTGACTTCGGCGATCACCTGCGCCATCCGGGCTCCGCCTTGCGGAAAAAAGGCGACTTGTCCTTGATACGCCCCACCGGCCCCCGAGGACGCGGCGGGCGGCGCCGCGACCGGCTGTGGAGTGCCCGCGATTCCCGCCATGTAAAACAACTGGAAGGTTTGCGG
>CAIXSC010000813.1 GCA_903921945.1 uncultured Planctomycetaceae bacterium | reverse complement strand
GGTCGTCCGCAGCGACTCGAGGATCATGCCGGTGGCCGTATCCGGGTCCTGCAACAATTGGGTTTGCGCGGTCTGAACTTCGCGGGATTCGGTTGACCCGAGCATCGTGAGCCACGACTTGAGTTGCCTGCGGGCCTTGCGAATCCGTTCGATTTCCTCGGTGAGTTGTTGGGCCGTGTCGCGTTGTTCGTCCGTGGGGGCGCGGGTTACGACATCGCGGATGGCGGTTTGGGCGTCGTCGAGTCGGCCGGAGTCAACCCACTGGCGTGCTTGAGTGAGTTTGGCGCTTCGAGCCGCATCGGCCGCTTTCGCTCGGCCAGACTCCAGTTGCTTCCCGAGGTCGGCGATCAGAGCGATTTCCTCGCTGGACAGCGGTGGATCAGCGACTGCCTCCGGGCTTCCGCTGCTGTCGGCTCCATCCCCGGCGGCGCGAACACCGGTTGACTTGGCCGCGCCACTCGCCCCGTGGGACTCATTCGCCGGTAGGGCGGAGGGGGAGGGGCGTTGCAGTTTTTCGAGCGTCTTTTCCAGAGCGTCCCAATCGCCGGCCGAGGCGGCGGTTTGAGCAGCCGTGATTTGATCGCGGCGGGCGCGAATGGCGGCGTCGCGCGCGGCCGCACGTGCTGCTTCGGCTTCCACTTCGCGGCGGTTTGCCGCCGCGACATCGGCTTCGCTTCCGCCGCTTGGCCCGCTGTCGCTTGATGACACTTGACCGCCATTGCCACGCTCATTGCCCGCCTGTGGCGCGGAAGGTTGGCAACCGGTCGCGGAAGCGGCGAGTATTCCCGTGGCCGTCCAAGCAAGCACTCGGCGAGTTCGGGAGTTTCGATGCTGAAACCTTGACAAGCTCACGGCAGGCGCCTCATCGATGCATGGATTTGGATGCGTCACAGCGAACCTGATTATCGGTTCAAACGCGCGTCGTTGGCAACCTAGGGGGGCGGCGACCTGCAATTGACAGTTCCCGAAACGCGGCTTATCGTTTTCCCAGAACTGCTTACACGTTTCTTTGGCGACGCCAGCATGACTCGCGGATTCTCGATCTTCGTAACTAGGCTGTTTTCGATCGGCGAAGCGACTGTCGCCGGTGGCGAGATTGCGTCCATGATTATGAACGGGAACGGTGCGGGGTGAGGGCTGGAGCCGGCGACAACGGAGATTCCAAGCCCTGAGGCCCCGCGAGGGCCTCGGGGCTTTTTTTATTTTTGGCCCCTAAGCGAGCCGCGTCATGCGCACGATCGAAATCTACGACACCACGCTCCGCGATGGCACGCAGGGCGAGGGGATCAGCCTGTCGCTGCAGGACAAACTGCAGATCACCGAGCGGCTGGATGAAATCGGCGTGGATTACGTCGAGGGCGGCTATCCGCTCTCGAACGAGAAGGACGCCGAGTATTTCCAGCGGGTGCGAAGGATGTCGCTCCGCCATGCTCGCGTTTGCGCTTTTGGCATGACGCGGCGCAAGGGTGTGAAAGCGGCGGACGATCCGGGGATGCTGGCGCTGCTGCGGTCCGAGGCGCCGGTCTGCACGGTGGTGGGAAAGACGTGGGATTTTCATGTCACGGACGTGTTGCGGGTGAGCCTTGAGGAAAACCTGGACATGATTCGCGACAGCGTGCGGTTCCTGGTCGAGTCGGGGCGCGAGGTGTTTTACGACGCCGAGCATTTCTTTGACGGTTGGAAGGCGAATTCGGCCTACGCGGCGCGAACGATTCAAGCGGCGGCCGAAGCGGGCGCCCGGATCGTCGTGCTATGTGACACCAATGGCGGCTCGATGCCCGAGGAAGTCGCGGCGTCGGTGCGGTCCGCGTCGGCGGCACTCGAGGGCCTGGGCCAGGCATCCGCTCGTGTTCCTGTGGGTATTCACTGCCATAACGATTGCGAATTGGCGGTCGCCAACTCGCTGGCGGGGATCGATGCCGGGGCGGTGCAGGTGCAGGGGACGATCAACGGGTTTGGCGAACGCTGCGGTAACGCCGACTTGATTTCAGTCGTGGGGAACTTGGCGTTCAAGAAGCGTGGCTATCGCGTGTTGGATGGCCAGCCGCTGCGGCATCTGACCGAGCTTTCCCGATTCGTGTACGAAACGGCGAACGCGCATATCCGATCCAACCAGCCGTTCGTGGGCCAGAGCGCCTTCGCGCACAAGGGAGGAATGCACGTACACGCGATCGAGCGGGCGACAGCGAGCTACGAACATATGAATCCCGAACTGGTGGGCAATGAGCGGCGGATTTTGGTGAGTGAGCTGTCGGGGCGCTCGAACATCCGGGCGATGACGACCCGCCATTCGCTGCAAGACGATCCACGGCTGATGGAAACCATCCTCGACCAAGTCGTGAAGCTGGAAAACCGCGGCTACCAATTCGAAGCGGCCGAGGCGTCGTTCGACTTGTTGGTGCAACGGTGCGCCGGCCGCTTCCAACCCCACTTCGAGAAACTGAAGTACCGTGTCGAGGTGGAAAGCGACGCGACACAGGGCGTATTGACGGAAGCTTCCGTGAAGGTGCGTTGCGGAGACCGTGTGCGTCACGAGGTCGCTGAAGGGGATGGACCGGTGAACGCGCTCGATGCGGCGTTGCGCAAGGCGCTCCATAGTGAATTCCCCGCGCTCGCCGATATGCGGCTGGTCGATTACAAAGTCCGCGTGGTGAATTCCGAAGCGGGCACGGCGGCGCGGATCCGCGTGTTCATCGAAAGCGCGGATAAAACAGACGTCTGGGGCACGGTCGGGGTGAGTGAGAACATTATCGACGCCAGTTGGCTCGCGCTGGCGGATGCGATCGAGTACAAGCTTTGGAAGGATGCCGGAAGCGGCGCCGCAATCGCCACGGGGAACAAGCCATGAGTAGTTCGTTTTCGCCGGAATCGTTGCCCAATCGGTTCGACTTCGCGACGGTCGCGCCGCGGATCTACCGTCAGTGGGAGGAGGCTGGCTATTTTCACGCCGAGCCGGACGGGTCGCGGACGCCGTTCACGATTGTCATTCCGCCGCCAAACGTCACCGGCGCGCTGCATCTGGGCCACGCGCTGAACAACACCCTGCAAGACACCTTGATTCGCTGGAAACGGATGCAAGGCTTCAATGTGCTCTGGATGCCCGGCACCGATCATGCCGGCATCGCGACCCAGGCGGTCGTGGAGAAGCGGCTGCGCGAAGAAGAAAAGCTCACGCGCCACGACTTGGGCCGGGAGAAACTGGTCGAGCGGATTTGGGTGTGGAAAGACGAATACGAGGCGCGCATCCTGCGCCAACTGAAGCAGATGGGCTGCAGTTGCGATTGGCAGCGAGTGCGGTTCACTCTCGATACGGTCTGCGCGCGGGCCGTGCGGCAGACGTTTTTCAATTTTTTCAGCGAAGGACTGATCTATCGCGGCAAGCGGCTTGTGAATTGGGACACGTTCCTGCAGACGGCGGTCAGCGATGACGAAGTGTTCCACGAAGCGGTGAAGGGGCATTTCTGGCATCTTCGCTATCCGGTGATCGACCCGCGGCCGGGCGAGCCCACGCATGTGACGGTCGCGACGACGCGCCCGGAAACCATGCTGGGCGATACGGCGGTCGCAGTGCATCCCGACCCGGCCGCCGCCTTGACCGCCGCCGAAACGACGCTGCGCGAGCGTCTGGCGACCGCTGCCGTGAAAGATCGAGAAGCGTTGGAACGCGAACTCGATGCGATCAGCGAACGCCGCCAGACCATGCTCGAACATCTTGAGCGGCTCCGCGACATGGCGCGAGATGGTCGCCACGTGCTCCTGCCGCTCGCCGAACGTCCCATTCCACTTGTGGCTGACGAATGGGCCAAGCCCGAAATGGGGAGCGGTTGCGTCAAGATCACGCCAGCGCACGACCCGAACGACTACGAAGTCGCGAAACGATGCCGGCTGCCGATGATCAATCTGCTCAATCCCGACGGCACGCTCAACGAAAACGCCGGCGCCTACGGCGGCTTGAAGATGATGGCGGCGCGGCAACGCGTCGTCGCCGATCTGGAGGCCCGCGGGTTGTTGGCGGCTGTCGAAGACCGCGACATCGACCTTGCGCATTCGGATCGCAGCAAGACGCCGATCGAGCCTTACTTGGCCGACCAATGGTTCGTGCGTATGGAGGAACTTGCCCAGTCGGCGATGGACGCGGTGAGCGATGGACGCGTGAACATCGTTCCGTCACGCTATGCCAAGAGCTATCTCGATTGGCTCGGGGAGAAACGCGACTGGCCGGTGAGTCGCCAGTTGTGGTGGGGCCACCGGATACCCGTGTGGCACAAAACAGTGGACGATCTCGCGCGGCTCGATGACCTCGCTTTGCCGTTCCTGCCGCGCCTGGAACCGGGCCGCGCCGAGCAACCGGTGGAGGCCGATTGCGGCGCGTTCGTCGCTGCGCGGCTTGCGGTCGAGGGCGGCCCCGGCAGCGGCGTCGGCAGTGTCGATAGCGGAGCGACAGGATCGGCGACAGGATCGGCGACACTGTTCGTGTGCATCGCCCCGGGGCATGAGGAACTGGAGCGGGCGGCGCAGGCGGCCGGTTACCAGCAGGTTGAGGACGTGCTGGACACTTGGTTCAGTTCCGCGCTTTGGCCGCATTCGACCTTGGGTTGGCCGGAGGCGACACCCGAGTTGTCGTACTACTACCCGACGAGCACTTTGGTGACCAGCCGTGACATTATCACGCTCTGGGTGGCTCGCATGGTGCTGACCGGATTGCACAACGTGGGCGAGGTGCCGTTCCGCGAGGTCTACATCCACCCCAAGATCCTCGATCGCGAGGGGGACACGATGTCGAAATCCAAGGGGAACGGAGTCGATCCGCTCGACGTGATTGAAAAGTTCGGACCGGACGCGTTGCGTTACGGGCTGGCCAACCTGTGCACGGAAACGCAAGACGTGCGAATGCCTGTGCAGTTTGAGTGTCCCCACTGCGGGGCGCTGATCGATCAGAGCCGGGCGAATCGCGAGTTGCCGAGGCTGACTTGCGGCAAGTGCCACAAGGACTTCGCGACCCAATGGGCTCGCAAGGACGATGACAAAGCATTGCCGCGCGGATTGGTCGTCAGCGAGCGGTTCGAGGTATCGCGCAATTTCTGCAACAAACTGTGGAATGCCGCGCGTTTCACCCTGATCAATCTCGCCGATTACTCGGCGGCGCCGGTGGCCGACAGCCAGCTAGCGCTCGAAGACCGGTGGTTGCTCAGCCGTCTCACCACCGTGACCGGCGCCGCGACCGAGGCGTTGGAGCAATATCGGTTCGCGGACGCGGCCCGAGTGCTGTACGACTTCGCTTGGGACGAGTTCTGCAGTTTTTACGTGGAGATGGCCAAGGGACGGCTGCAGGACGCCGAGTCCCGTCCGGTCGCGCAGCGTATCTTGGCCTACGTGCTGGATAGCCTGCTTCGATTGTTGCATCCGATGATGCCATTCATCACGGAGGAAATTTGGGGATTGTTGCGGCTGGCGGCGCCGATTCGCGGAATCGACGATCCACAACCTTCGCCCGAGCACATCATTGTCGCGTCGTGGCCGCTGGGGGATCGTCGCTGGCACAATGCGGCGATCGAGGCCCAGTTCGCGACCTTCCAAGCCACCCTGGGCGCGCTGCGGGAAATCCGTAGCCGGCAAAACATCGCGCCACGCACGGCGATTCAGTTCCAAGTGCGCTGCTCGATAAGCACCGCGACGCTGCTGCAGTCGATGCAGCCGTATTTTGGATCGATGGCGAATGCGCAACCCGTTGGATGGGGGCCGGAGATCCAGCCGCCCGCGACCGCGGCAACGATGAGTTTGTCGGGTATGGATGTGTTCGTTGATCTGACCGGCCTGATCGATGTCGCGGCCGAGTTGTCCCGGAACGAGAAAGAGGAACAAAAACTGCTTGGCTGGATCCAAGCCAAGCAATCGAAGCTGGGGAACGCGAATTTCGTGGCGCGTGCGAAGCCGGAAGTTGTGGCGGCGGAACGCGATGGACTGGCGAAAATGGAGGAGCAATTGGCGACCGTGCGGGCCGCCCTCGTCGAACTGCGGCGTCAAGCGGAAGCGGCGGGAGGAGGTTCCTGATAACGTCGAGGCGTTCATGATTTCGGGCATCGATCCGAGGGGTGATTTCGCGTTCAAAAAGGTTTTCGGCAGCGAGTCGTCGAAGGAGTTGACGATTTCGCTCGTCAATGCCGTTTTGCAAACGCTGCCCGATCAACGAATCGTTGGCTTGGAGTGATTGTAACCCTACAGCGAAAAGATGACGCTGGACGACAAGGTTTCCATCCTGGACCTCAAGGCGCGTGATCCGCAGAATCGGCGGTACAACCTCGAGATGCAAATGGTGGCAACGGCTTCGTTAACACCGCGGCTCTTGTATTATTAGAGTTGCCGAAGTTTAGGAAGCAGTTGGGACAACTGAACGACCCACTCGATTACTGGTTGTGTTTTCTGGAAAACGGAGCGACGCTGGACGCGGACGCGCTGCCCGAGCGGTTAGACCGCCCCGAGCAGCGTTCCGCTTTGGTAGTTTTGGACATGCTAGTGCGAAGTGAGTTGGAACGGGAAAAGTACGAGGCTCGACTGCGGGACAGGTTGGAGATCGAAACGTTAGAGGAACTTCGCGACGAACCGCGTCGCGATTGCGAAACGGCTCTCGAGCAACTTGAAGATCAAAAGTGGATCCTGGCGGATATCATCCGCGATCAAGACATGATCCGTTGCGAGAAACAGGAGGCGCTGCGGAAGGGCGAAGAGCAGCGTCTCGCGTATGCGGAGGCCCTGCGAGAACGGAAAGAAGAGTCAATATTGCTTGATTTTGGCGCTTCGCGAACGGGAACGGGCAGCGCGGGAAAAAGTGGCCCGACTGCGCGACGCGCCAGCGGCGCAACTGAAACAAGAGCTTGCCGAACGCATCCGTTTTTGCCTTCAAATCATAAATCGACAGGTTCCAGAACTTGATGAGTTGTCCGTTAAAAGTATTGATGAGCTGCGTGTGGAGGTCGACCGATGCGAGGCTGATTTGATTCAAAATTTCAAAATCGGATAGCCTTCGGCCGGATAGCTTTCGGCCGTATAGCTTGCCGTAAGCGGGATGCCGTGGGTTTCGCATCTGTCCACGACATTCCCATTTGGTTCTCCAGGGAATCCAGTCAATCCAGGAAATACAACATGGAAGTTGTTCGAAACCCGTTGCGACGCTTTGGCTGCTTGGCCGTGGGGACTCGTTTCGGAACGCTCGCCAATTGGCGAGCGGCTCGGGCGACGATGTTTCTGGTCGCGTTGGGGCTCGCAGGGGTATTCGCTTCGGCGGGGTTGGCGCAAGCCAATCAGCCGCCGCAGATTTTGACCCGCGTGTTCTTCCTCGACCGGCAAACGCAATCGGTGAAATGGGCGGAACTTTTGGCGGGCGAGCGGCCGCAGATGACCGCTGTGAAACCGATTGCCGGGTTTCCGACTCTAGATCCCGCTCAACAGGAAATCATCGGACTCGAGGTGTCAGGCGGCATGATGCTCGTGGCCGTCGCGGCTCGGAATCCGGCGGCCGCTCGTGGCTGGGTGCTGGTCGAGTGCGGGGCGTATGAAGAGGCGCACGGCGATCACAGCCATTGGATTTACCCGATCGCGCCGCGGATACGAGCGATGGCTGTGGACACCGCCCAGCCCAACCCGGCGCGGTTGCTGCAGCAATCGAACGCTTTCCTTTGGACCCATCAAGGTGGCGGATTCACTCGATTGGATCCGGCCGGTATCGCTGGCAACGCCACGGCCGACTCCTTGCGTCGCCGTGCCGCCGTTCATGGGGGAGGAGATGGCGCCGCGTTGGCCGCCATCGCGAACGTGGTCGCGTTTGCTGGCGGCGATCACGCGGAGAGTAGCGAAGGCGCAAGAACCGCTCGCGTGGACGTCACCTTGCTGAAGGCGGCTGGCAATGACAAGCCGCTCGCTTCCTTGAAACTCGGGCTCGCGCCGATCGAACAGATGGCGACGACCTACAATCGCGTGTTTGTTCACGGCGGTGGCAAGCTCGCATGGTTCGCGGTGCCCAGCCGGATTGCCTCTGACGCGGCCCAGTATCCGGTTCAGCCCGTCATGCTCGACGGAAACCGGGCTGAACCTGGCTCAGCGAGCATGGAGTCGCTTGGCCCGATGTCGGTTTATGGCCGCTACGTGGCGTTTGGCGACGGGGTCGGGGCTGAGGCCGGTTTCCGTTTCATCGACGCGTCGGTTTCCGCGCCGATTGTTCGTCGCGTGTCGCTTAACGCGCCGGATGCCTTGCGGCCTGGACGCATCGAACTCGTACGCAATCGGCGTGGCCAACCGCTCGCCCTGGTGTTTCTCGAGGGACCATCAGCGGCTGGCAAATCGACCGATCGCCTTGCCATTTTGGAACTTGATCCCAATCGCGATGGAGACTGGGCGGATGCCAAGGTCGCCACGTCAATCGCGGTCGGCAACCATGCGGAAAGCGCGAACCATGTGCTGTCGGTTGATGCCGATCAGCGTCGCGCGGTGTACTCGAATCCGGGCGATGGCACGGTAATGATTTTTTCGGTGGACGACCGCCAAACCATCAATGGTTTCAAGGTGGGGGGGCAGCCGACGGAAGTCCGTGCGGTCGGTGGCCGTGTAAGTAACCATTAATCTCGTTGGCGACTGCCGCAAAGGAATTGACCATGGCTATCGATCTTTCCACTCAGCATGAACTCGCGAGCGGGCTGTTCACGCTGCCGTCGACTGCCGAGGCATGGCGGGCGCTGCGACTTAGCGAAGAGCAAGTTCAGTTTTACGAGGAGCACGGATATCTCCCTGGCGTGCGGATGTTGGACGACCGCCAGATCGAGGCGCTGCGAGCGGAACTGCAAGAATTTTTCACACCTGGGCACGAAGGTTCGGAGCTGTGGTACGAGTATCACACGAACGAGTCGGGCGACCCGAACCAAGTCTTGTTCCACGCGTTGGGAGCGTGGCGGATCAAGCCAGGGTTCCATGATCTGTTGTGGAACCCCCGCTTCACGGTCGCCGCGAGCCAATTGCTTGGCGGACGCGTGCGATTTTGGCACGACCAGTTGTTTTGCAAGCCGGCGCGGCATGGCGGAGTTGTGGCGTGGCACCAGGACTATTCCTACTGGACCCGCACCAAGCCGATGGCCCATCTCACTTGCTGGATCGGGCTGGACGACAGCACAGTGGCCAATGGGGCGGTCCACTACGTTCCCGGAAGCCATCGCTGGGATTTACTGCCGATCACAGGCTTGGCCGGCAACATGGAGGCGATCCGCGAAGTGCTCACTCCCGATCAGTGGGAGCAGTTTATCCATCCCGTGGCCGTCGAGCTGAAGCAGGGCGAATGCACTTTTCACCATCCCCTGATGGTCCATGGTTCATTCGCCAACCGCACCGAGTTTCCTCGGCGCGCGGCGGTCATCAATGTGTTTTTGGATGGTGTGCGTTCGGACAGTGACGAGCCCATGTTGCGTGGAGTCCCGCCCATACCGCGAGGACGGCCGATGCAAGGTGCGTTTTTCCCGCTATTATTCGATCCACAGATCATGAACTGAGGGCATTCCGGCGCCAAACCGGCTGATGACGGATGGATGATGGCCTGCGTGCGTTTTTTCTCACCCCGATGCCAGTCGGTACAGGCTTGATTCCTCTAAATAGCGTTCGACCGGCCGGGGCGTCCGATAGCGAATGCTCTTGCCCGCTGACAGCCGAGCTCGCAGATCGCGGCTGCTGAAGTCGACTTGCGGCATTTCCACCTGATGTGCGACAAGCTGTGCATGGGCGGCGGGACCGATCGCCTCGGCCACTCGCCCGAGATCGGCGGCCGCGCTGCCGGCGCGGCGGACCGTGACGAGCACCGCGAGGGCGGCGATCCGCGCAGGCGATCGCCATGTCGGGAAATCCGCCAACGCATCGGCTCCCAACAGTAAAAACAAGTCGTCACTTGGCCGCTCGGAACGGATCTGCTCCAACGAATCCACCGTGTAGCTCACACCGCCTCGGTCCACCTCCCGCGTATCGACTCGAAAGGCCGGATGGCCGCTGGTCGCCAATCGCAGCATCGCCACGCGGTCCCGCGCCGACGCCAAGCGGCCGCTCATCTTGTGCGGTGGACTTCCGGCTGGCATGAACCAGATTTCGTCCAAGCGGCACTCCTCGCGGCAACTTTCCGCCAGCAGCAAATGCCCGTAATGAACTGGATCAAAACTGCCGCCGTAAATCCCCAATCGCATGGCCCGCGTCCGGTTTGGTAAAGTGATTCCACGCAGCCGGTTCCGATATCGTTTTCGAGTCGTCCACATTCGGCTGCCATCGTAGTCGCATGTCGACATGTCGCGAAGGCCGAGTATGGATTCCCGTCAAGGACGACTCTTCGCGGCTGACGACCCTCCCCGTTCTCCGTGGGAAGATGACGAATTACGGGACCGGTTGGTTGCGGAGGTGGCCTTCGCCGAGCCGCCATTTGGCCCCTACGACTACGCCGTGCCCGACGCGCTCCGCGACCGGATCGAAGTCGGGCGTCGCGCACGGGTGCCGATTGGCAAGG
>CAIXSC010000812.1 GCA_903921945.1 uncultured Planctomycetaceae bacterium | reverse complement strand
TTGCCTGCACGCAATTCTCATCTCCAAAGGGCGAGCCCCGATTGACACTGTTGCGAACGGCCTTGAGTTCCGTGGCGGTCAAGGCTTGATATATCCTGCCCGCTTCGTCTGCACGTTTGGGTCTTCCCAACTCCAGAAAAGAGTCCTGACACCTTTTCTTCACAACGCCTCGCGGATCGTTTCGCCGCCATCCACCACGCGAATGGGCCGACCGATGCCGCTCATGTTCTCTTTGTCGGCTGGCAATCCAAGACTGTGGCAGAAGGTGCGGAACAGATCGGAGACGCCAACCGGTCGGTCGGCGACATCCGAGCCGCTCGGGTCGGTCGCGCCGATGACTTGGCCACCGCGAATGCCGCCGCCGGCCAAGGCGACGGAAAACGCGCGGGGGAAGTGATCCCGGCCGCCCCGCGGATTGACTCGCGGCGTCCGGCCGAACTCTCCCATCCAGATGACCAGAGTGCTATCGAGCAATCCGCGTTGCTTCAGGTCGGCGATCAACTGGGCGGCCGGCCCGTCCATTTGCTCGCAAAGCTGCCGGCTGCGATCAAAATTGCCGTCATGGGTGTCCCAATTGCCGAGTCCCACCTCGACGCACGGGACGCCCGCTTCCACCAAGCGGCGGGCCAAGAGACAGCCGTTGGCAAACTCGCCGCGGCCGTAAGCGTCGCGGACCGCGGCCGGTTCGCGATTCAAATCGAACGCCTCCATCCGCGGGCTGGTGACCAACCGCGCCGCTTTCTCATACAGCTTGCGATGGTCGGCAACTTCTTGACGTGCCCCTTGCTGAGCGAACTGGTCATCCATTTTTCCGAGCAGTCGCAAGCGACGCTCGTACCGCGATTCGGTGGTGGTCAGCGCCGTGTTATCCGGCAAGCGGGCCGGATCGGTCATCAGGAACGGGTCGTACTCGACCCCCAACAGTCCACCGCCATCGGAACCGCGATTGCGGCCAATCCGCACGAATCCCGGCAAATCGTCGTTGGGATCGCCGAGCTCCTTGGCCACGAGCGCGCCGAGCGTCGGATGTTTGACCGTCGGGACGGGCAGATATCCCGTGTGCAGCAAAAAGGTGGCCCGCGGGTGGCTGCCCTCTTTGCTGGCCACCGATCGAATCACGCAAAGCTCGCGCATGGCCGTGGCGAGTCGCGGCAGATTCTCGGACAGTTGAATTCCTGGCACCGAGGTGGCGATCGCCTTCGTCCCGCCGCCGTTCTCGTGCTCGGGCTTCGGCGACCAAGTCTCGAACTGGCTCGGGCCACCCTGCATCCAGAGCAGAATACACGCCTTGCCCCGGCGACGCAGTTCGGCAGCTTGAGCCGCCATCATCCCGGTCCAGCCCCCGAGCCCGCCCAGCCCCCAAGCCAGCCCGGCCGCCGGGAACGCTCGCAGGAACTCGCGACGAGCAACCTGTTGCCCGGTGGCGGCCGCGGTCGAACTGGATGAAGCGGTCGAACTGGATGAAGCAGACGCCTTGGATGATTCGGCCGACATCACGGACGGCGTCCACGCATTCGCGACCGACGTCATCGCGTAGGTCTTGGTATTCGAGTAGGTGTTCATGGCGATCGACCTATCAAAGGGCCGT
>CAIXSC010000811.1 GCA_903921945.1 uncultured Planctomycetaceae bacterium | reverse complement strand
CAACGGCATGCCTTCGCCTGTCAACGGCATGCCTTCGCCCGTCACTGCCTCGACGCCCGCCGCTCAGCCGCGACCGGTAATCGATCCGTTAACGATTGATCCGTGCATGACCGATCCGTGCATGACCGATCCGTGCATGACCGATCCGTTGGCGATCGCTCAAGAGAAAACCGTGATCTCGAAGCGATCACCCTTGGAGCCAGGTCAAAGCCGTTCCAGCGTGGTGGCGGGAAAAGATGTCTTGTCCGCGTCGACGGAGAGTGTTTCGCGGAGTGGCTCGGCAAGTCCACCGCCGCACTCGCCGGTGCCATCGCCAGCGGATGTAAACGCGAACTTTAGTGTCAACGCGAGCGTTCTTGGGACTCGTGTGGGCAATCCCGATGTCGGTCCGGATGCGGGGCAAGGGGCGAATGCCGTTGGATTGGCGGACGGGGTGGTCGGCAGTCCGTCGGATTTGGGTCGGCGGTTGGAAGGCCAGCAGCTCGGGCACTACCGGCTTGAGCAGTTTGTGGGCGGCGGCGGGATGGGGGCGGTGTTCCGGGCAACGGATACGCGTCTAAGCCGGGTCGTCGCCGTGAAGGTAATGGCTCGCGATCGGACGGATGAGGACACACTGCGTCGGTTTCAAAACGAAGCGCAGTCCGCCGCGCGGCTCGACCATCCCAACATCGCCCGCGTCTACTACGTCGGCGAAGACGCGGGCTTGAATTACATTGTTTTCGAGTACATCGAAGGCACGAACATCCGCGATTACGTGCTCCGTCGCGGCCCTTTGCCGCTCGAGGAGTCCATCGATTTCACGCTGCAATTAGCCGAAGCTTTGGAGCACGCGCACCAGCGTTCCGTGGTGCATCGCGATATCAAGCCTTCCAATGTGCTGGTCACGGGAAACGGCCAGTTGAAGTTGGTCGATATGGGCTTGGCCCGGATGCACCAAGTCAAGGCGTCGGATGCTGAATTGACCGCGACAGGCGTGACGCTCGGAACTTTCGACTACATCTCTCCGGAGCAGGCGAAGGATCCTCGCAGCGCCGACGTGCGAAGCGATCTGTATTCGCTTGGTTGCACCCTGTTTTTCATGCTTACGGGCCGGCCGCCGTTCCCCGACGGAACGGTGCTGCAAAAGCTGTTGAGCCACAGCAGCCAGCCACCGCCGGACCTCTTGGCGTTGCGAGCCGATCTCGACTCGGAACTGGCGGAACTGGTCGGAAAACTGCTCGCCAAGCAGCCATCGCAACGGTTTCAAACACCAAGTGATTTGATTGGCGCTTTGCTGCTGCTGGCAGACCGTCTCGGTTTTGACCGACTTACCCGACCCGGGGTTGTCGTGATGGCCGCCCCGGTTGGCTTCTGGGCGTTCGTGGAACGACAATTGCCGTGGGCGGCCCCATGTTTGTTGTTCCTCGCCGGCATCGCCGCCTTGCGGTGGGGCGGTAACTCCGACGTCGGGCCCGCCTGGGTGCCGTTGCGGCCAAGCTACGAACCGCTGGCCGCGGCGGGGCTTCCCGCCGTCCCGGCGACCCAACCGTCCGATCCGGCAAGCGGGGTTGAGGTCGCTCGCGGGCGGGCCGCCAACGGGACCGCGACGACAGCATCGGGCGTCAGCGGCCAAGGACGAACGGACGGGGGAGCGAACGGAACAAACGAGTCGAGTGGGCGTGCTGGGGGCGGCCGAGATGGCGAATCCGTGCCTGCCAGTACACCCGTTCCCGTCAATCGCCAATCAACCCCTAAACCGGCTGCTTCGTCATCCGAGCCGGCACTGAATTCCGGGTCGAATCCCGGGTCGAAATCTCGGCCCGATGATTCCGAACGCGATTCTCGAATCAACGGCGTTCAGGACATGCGCGGCGTTGCCGCCGCCATGAAAAAGGGCGAACCGCCGAGCGGTGAGTCGGGGCCCAACGCCGACCGCAGCACCGTCAACGGCTCTGACAGACCGATGTCGGACAGAACTGCCATGTCCGAAGGGACTCGCGGATCCCCTCAGGCAACCACCGGGGCCACTGGCGAACCGAATCCTGTCGTTAACGCCCTGCCGGCGAGCCGGCCGAACACCTCTTCCGTCCGACCCGAGTCTCAAAATGCTGGGGTTTCAGGAACCGTCGCCAATGGTAGCGGTTCGTCAGGGATGGTGCCGAACGTCAACCCCGGGATTGTCGCCAACGGTTCACCGAACGCCGTGACCATGACGCCGGAAAACGCTGCGGCGGCCGGTCCTGCCGCGGTCGCGCCTACAGCGACTGCGCCGGCGGCAATCATGCCTCCCGCCACGAGTTCCGCAGGATCTGTTTCAGCAGGATCTGGGCCGCCAGCAGCGGGTGCGGTTGGCAATAGTACGGCAGGAACTGGCACGGCAGGAACTGGGCCCGTCGGGCCTGGATCGGCCGCCACTGGCCCGATATCCGCGAGTGCGGTGGCACCTGGGACAGCGGCGCTGGGGGCGTCATCCCCCGGCGCGGGCGGACTTGGCTCGGGAGGAGCTGTCTCGGGCGCACCTAGCCCGGGCTCAACCGTCGCGGGCGCGGCCGGCTCAACGGTGGCTGCTGGGCCAACGCCCACTACATCGGCCGCTGGTCAGTCGGGTGCTGGGGCGGTGGCGGGTGCTGGGGCGGTTGCAAGCGCCGCAGGCGGATCGCGCGCGGAAGGTTCGCCGAGCGACATGCGGCGGCCGGCGATGAGCGAGATGATGGAGATGGCGGCGCAGTCGATTCGAAGGATCATTGTCGGACCGGCGGATGGAGCCGTCTTGGAGCCGGACGCTCGGCGATTCGATGATTTGCACGATGCGTTTCGAGCGGCTGTGGATTGGCCGGGGGTCGATTTAGTCGAGCTTCGGTACGATGGTTCGCGAGTGACTCGCCCGTTCGACGTTACGCTGCCATCACGGCGAGTGACGGTGCGGGCAGGCAACGGGTTTCATCCGAAGGTTGTATTCCGGCCTGAAGTTTCCGAATCGGTGGCGGATCGGCGGATGATTCGTCTGCGTCACTGCGGGTTGACGTGGGAAGGCGTCCCGGTGGAACTCAGATTACCCGACCAGCCTTCGGAGGATTGGGCGCTTTTCCAGCTCGATCGAGCGACTCGCGTCGAGTTCACGGACACGGTGCTCACGGTCCGTGAGCCGTCAGGTGGAGCCGGCTTGCCACAAGCCGCGTCATTCGTGCGGTTCGCCGAACCGGTCGAGGGCGACATGATGATGGATCTCAAGGCTCCCCGCGAAGTGATGCCGACCACACTGACCTTGCGAAATTGTATCGCTCGCGGACCGGCTCAGTTGGTGAGATCGCCGATCGGTATGCCCTTTCGACTTGTCTGGAATCAAGGACTGTTCGCCTCGACCGGCGGTCTGCTCGACTTGCGGGGCGCCGCCAACCAGCCCGCGCCTACCGAGGTCGTCTCTTACGAATTGTCGCGAGTCACGCTTTCCATCGGTCGGCCGCTGTGCTCGCTCCAGCTTGATCCGGACGCCCGCTTTCCGCTTGAATTCGTCGGCAGGTTAACCGAGTGCGCGCTGTTGAGGACGTCGACCAGTGTCGACGCTGGGGCGGGGACCGCAGTGGGCACGTCGACATCGAGCAATACGGGTGGCGCCAATGTCGCCGTTGGCGAGTCCGCGAATGCGGTGGTGCTGTTCGATCAAGCCTGCGGACCAGGCGTCGAACCGGGTCGGTTCCGGCCGTATTTAAGCGGCTCGGACAATGTTTATCCGGGCGACACGGTGTTGTTGCGGATCGCGCAGGCGGCGAACGTGGCCGCGACGCAAGTTTACACGCTCCGTGATCGCCACCAGGCGCGAGAAGAAAAGTGGTACGACGAACTGCCGGCGGCCAACATGTTGAGATGGCGAAAGCTGCCCGAGGCGGCCACCCGTGTCGAGGACCACGCTAAGTCCGACTACCTACTGGAACTTGTGGACGGGCAGGCGGCTCAAACAGGCTTCGATCCCGCGGTACTGCCGGAGCCGTAAGAGCCGTAAGAGCCGTAGTCTCGCCACCTCGGTGGTTCCCGACAATCCGTAAGCCGTGTTCGGCTGGCGGATTCATAAACCGTTTTTCCACGGAATGGTGGAAAAGCCAAGCTCCTGGCAGCGACACCAGCGTGGTGGCCGGAATGACGGCGAACGCCACCCAGGCATCGTCGGTGATTCCCAGCCATCCGAGGTAGCACGAGGCGCACACGACAACGGGAAAATGCGTGAGGTACAGACTGTACGAGATCTTGCCGCAGGCCGTCACTGGACGCAGAAGGGCGATGGAGGCGAAGCGGGCATCCCACCGCCGGAATAAAATCAAGGCGATCGCGAAGCCACATGCGGTCACGATGTAGTCGTTAAGGTGCCTCTCCGCTCGAGTGTTCACCGCGAACCGGTCGATTGCTCCATAGACCAACCCGCAAGTCAACTGCGCGATGGCCAAAGCTTTACCGCTCGTCTTGCTGTGATTCACGGCATGGAATGCCAAAACACCGCAGGCGAACAGCAGCCAGTGACCGTCGAAAAACCAGCCGCCCACGTGGAGCAAGTCAGCTCGGCCGGCGTGACGCGCCGCGAGTGTCCCCAGCGTAACCGCGCCGCAGAGTGTGAAGAATCCCCGTGGCCAGACGGCTAGCGCCAGGCCAGCGATGAGATAAAACTGCTCCTCGTAACACAGTGTCCACGTGTTGCGAAGAAGGTACTCGGCGTCGGTCCGGCCTGTGAGCGCTGGCAGCCAAGACTCTGCGGCAAGAAAATTGCCAATCCAAGCGGTCCACGGCATCCGCGCCATGTCGGGACTTTGTTGGCAATGTTCCGCAATCACAGGGAAATATCCCATGGTCCACCAAAACGCGATCGCCAACAGGCAGGCGATCCACAGTGGCGGATAGATGCGGCGAAACCTACGCGTAAAGAAGTTGCCGATTGGCCGGGGCTTGCGACGCAGCGAATCAACACTCGCGGCAATGCAGTAGCCGCTGATCACGAAAAAAATCGGGACCCCGATCCAGAGCAGGCGAATGATGCGGATCGCGAGCGAGCCGGCGGACCAAGTCGATCGGTCCTGCAGTTCAAAAGAGGAGTCGGCGTAAAACGAGCCGTGAAACACCACCAACATCAGGCACGCCGCTCCGCGCCAAAAATCGAGCGACTCGTAACGGGTTGATGACGGACTGGGACGTTGGGCAATCGCGGCCGCGTCGTGTTCCAGCATCCGAGACGCTACGTCGGCCGCCCGCGAATCGGTGGCCGCGTTCGCTTGATCGTTAGGCACGCCAGGGGCCGGGCCGCTGTCGCTTGAGGTGGGCGTCGATTGGGATAACTCGTTCGAGGAAAACGTACGCTCGGTCATCGGGAAGCTCCATGGAGACTTCCCCCGACTGTAATTCAAGCCCCGGTTACACCCTAGTCTTTTCCTGCTCGTAAGCTGGCAAACGAACACGGTCCAGCATGCGGCGGTGAAGAAGGCTACGCCGCCGCAAGCGACCGGGCGCGACGCGCGGCATGGATCCAATTGGAAATCGTCGCGGGGTCCGGCGGCGACACGCCGGGCGCCATCCGGTCCCAGTCGCCCGAGTCGGTCGCCTGCGAAACGCGTTTCCACAGTTCAGCCGGCTTCAACGCGGCAAGCTTTTCCACCGAGCCAATCTGCAGCGACGCGAGGATCCGGCAATCGGTCGCTCGCAATCCGGGAACTCGACATGCCAGTTCCGCTTGCGTCTGCCAACCGCGAATCGCCTTCGCGGAAACGTCACCAAGCAGCACCGCCAGCGTGTCGGCGTTCACCGCCAACAAATCTCCCACCGTCCGCACGCCTCGGTCCTCGAGACGCTGAGCCAGCAGTCCGGTAATCGACGGCGCGTGCGCCGCCAACTCGGCGCGGTTGAGCAAGAAACGCGGCGGCGTCTCCGCGGCGGCAAACTCGGAGTTTTCAAAGTCCCCCGTCTCGAACTTGCCCGTCTCGAACTTCCCCGTCTCGAACTTGCCCGTCTCGAATCTGCCCGTCTCGAATCTGCCCGTCTCGAATCTGCCCGTCTCGAATCTGCCACTGTCCAACGACTCGGGCTCCGAGCCTCTTGTTTCCAGTCCCCGAGCTGGACGGTGTGGCGACAGGGAGTCGTGCGGGGCGCTGCTGGACGCGGTGCGGGACGGTGCGGACGGGGCTGCGAACCGGCGGCGGTCCGCCAGTTCTCCGGGGAATTCCTCCGAGTCCCACGCATGCGGGCGCCGAACGCCCCATGAAGCGCGAGTCGGCGGAAGCTCGTCGCGTTCCGCGGTTCGCGCGCCGGCTTGTGTCGCGTTCACCGTGGCGAAGGGTGTCCCAGCGGCGACCGGCCTTTCGCGGGTGTCGTTTGCGGAGCGACCCGTGTCGAACAACGCGGGACGGCCGTCGGCATCGACGCGGAGCCCCCCCAACGCCACACCGGCATGCCGGGCGGCTCGAGCCGCTCGCTCATCACCCGTGAAGCAAAGGATCTGCACTTGGTCCGCGAACCGTTGCAGTTGGCGGATGGCTGGGGCCAGTTCGCGGTCGGCGTACCGCGCGAACGGCTCATTGATGACGAGCGGTAACTGAACGCCTCGGCGGCGGAAGTCGCGGGCCAGTGCGACGTGCATTGCGAGCGCGACTTGGTCCTGGGCGGCGTCTGTGAGCGCATCCCAGTCAAGCCATCCACCGTCCGCAGTGGCCACTCGCAAGTATCCGCGCGAGTCGCGGGCGATTCCCGGCAATCGTCCGTCCGTCATCTCGCCGAGGAATTCGCCGGCTTCCAGCAGCACGGGATGGGGCGTGCGACGCGCCCGTTCATCGCTCAGTTGCCGTTCCAGTTCCTCGCAGCGGCGAGCCAGTTCGCGGCGCCGCTCCGCCACCGTCAGATCGCGTTCCACCCGCATCAAGAGCGAGTTCTTCGCGTCAATTTGGGAGGCGAGCGATTCAACGTACGTCGATTCCGCAAAAGGCGATGCAGGAAACGGGGATGCAGGAAACGGGGATTCGCCGAGCGGTGCTTCGGCCGAAGATGCGCCGAAGGCGCCCGTCGTGCGGGCGATGGAACGGGTGGCCTGCATGCGCAATTCCCGGAGTTGCCGCTCGATCGCAGCCGGATCGAGGTCCACCGCGTGGATGGCGCCGGCGTCAAGTTCGGTCCAATCCTGTTTGGCTGTCGGTGAATCCTGGTCGGCGAGTAGGCGTTGCGCGTCGGCCAGTTGCCGCGCGGCTTCCTGGCGGCGGCGCAGGATCGAATCGCGGCGTTCCATCAGCCGTTGGCATTCGTCGAGCGTATCGGTGCGGGCGGCGACGGGAAGTGCGGCGGGATCAGCCGACTTGCCCAGCAGTTTTTGGCGGCGTTCTTCGAGTGCGGCGATGGCGCGGCGGAACTCAATCTCGCTGCGTAGCAACTGTTGTTGCTCGTCCGCCGCCGCCCGCTTCGTAATCCAGTGGCGCCAACCTGTGAGCGACTCGGCCAATTGCCGCGTTTGGCCGCGGAGCATTTGGTGTTGCCGGTCGAGCGCCTCGGAGATGTCGGCGGCGATGAGCGGCGGTGCGTGCTCGCGGAGCACGGTCTGGGTCTTCGCGAGCAGTTCGGTGATCGCGAAAGCCGACGCTTCCAGTTCGGCGAGCCGTCGAAGCGGGTCGCCCGCCGGCAATCCGGCGAGCTCGGCGTCCGCCAGCCCGAACAGCGCGCCAGGCATTCGGCGGAGCGGACTTAAGGTGTCCAGTGCGGCTCCCGCCAGATACGGGGAACCGGAATGACTCGAGTGCGGCGCGCTGTTGGATGTCGGGCTGGCCATGGCATTCGCCGCGGCGCCGGAGGCGAGCATTCGGTCGCTGGCATCGGCAAGTTCCGCGGCATGCCCCTTGGCGGTAATCAGCTCGCCAAGGGTGCGCCGCCAGCGGT
>CAIXSC010000810.1 GCA_903921945.1 uncultured Planctomycetaceae bacterium | reverse complement strand
GGGCAACCTGGCGGTCGGTTCGATCACCGGGGTGTCCGGCGGCACGGCGGAGAACGTGACGCTGATTTCGGGCACGGGAACGACGACCGTCACGGGATCCATCGGGACGGGAATCGGTGCGCTGACGCTGCAGGAGAACGCGGCCAGCTCGACGGGCGCGGTAAGCCTGCAGGGTTCGGTGTCGGCGAACGCCTTGGCGACGTTCGCGCAGGGCTACAGCGTTTCCTTGACGGGCGCCATGAACTCGGTCACGAACACGGTGACGTTCAACAACACGGGCACCGTGACCTTGGGCGACGGGGGCGACACTTTGACGTTCGTGGGTGGGCTAACGGCGACGGCGCCTTCGAACGTTAGTGTCGCTGGCAGTGTTCGTACGGCTTCCGCCGCGATGTCCCTGGGTGATGGGAACACCGGCGTGACTTTGTCGGGCGCCGTTACCCTGGATACGACCAACAACGAGGCAAGCTCGACGGGCGCCAACATTAGCCTGGGTGGAACTGTTGATGGTGCTCAGACTTTGGCATTGACGGCGGCGGGCGGGGATATTGGTTTCACCGGAGCGGTTGGCAGTACTGCTCCACTCTCCTCGATCACGGTCATTAGCGCGAAGGACGTGAACTTTACGTCCACGATCGACACGACGGGTGACGTCACTCAGGATGCTGGTACGGGGACGACAACGTTCAATGGCACGAAATCGGGCGGGGACATCGGTGGCGATTTGAGCATCATGACGAATGCCATCGCGTTCAATTCGGCTACCGTTGTGACCACTGGTACTGTGAGCCTTACTGCCCAAAACGCAGTGGACGTCAACATCAGTTCCGGCCTGAATGCGGGTGCCAGCACCATCGCCATTCTGGCCAATCAGGATAGTAGTGACACTCAAGGGTTCACCCAGGCCGATGCCACGACCGTGCAGACGACCAATGCCGGTGACTCCGCGATTTCGATTACCGTGGGAGGTAACGGGGTGGCGGCGATTGCGGCTCTGCAGACGGGGGCTAATGGTCGCGTGACGATTACGGCTGGCGGGGCGATCTCAGATACAAATGATGTTGTGCCAAACACTCCGAACATCACGGCTGGGCAGGCGACTCTGAAGGGCGTTGGCGGTATTGGTGCCGGAAATGCCTTGGAGACGGCGGTATCCCAGTTGCAATTCCTGAATGCGACGAGCGGCGCCGTTCAAATCACCAATACGGGCTCCTTGACGATCGCCAATCTTGGCCAGTCGATATCCTCGGAGGCGCCTAACTACAGTGCCGGTGGGGCGACGATCACGGCTTCCAGTCCGATCATCTTCAACGCGAATACGAGCACGGCGGGGTCGGCGACTTACACGGCTACGGAAAGCGGTTCTACCAATACCGACAACATTACGGTCAACGCGGGTGTTACCGTAGCGGTGACTGGTGCTAACCAGTCGCTGACGTTCCGCGCGGGCGATCGTATCGTGATCAACAGCACGGCGACCGTCCAGTCTACCTTGACTGGTGGTGGTGTCGTGCTTCAATCGGGCTACTTGGACACCGATAGCGATGGAGCGATGACGCTCAGTGGTGTTGTCAGCGCCGCTGATCAAGTCACGCTCAACCTCAATGCCCAGCAAGGCGCGACGCAGGCGAGTACGGGGACGATCACCGCCTCGAGCTTGCTGCTCTTGAGCACTGGAACGAGTGGTTCGTTCTCGCTCGGCACGAGCACCGCGAACAACGTCGGAACTCTGGCGGCCAACACCAACGGGGCGATCAGCTTC
>CAIXSC010000809.1 GCA_903921945.1 uncultured Planctomycetaceae bacterium | reverse complement strand
CGAACGATCAACCGCGGCGCCGGTGTCCGCCGGATTCGGCCGGCGACCACCGTGAGCACCAAACAACAGGTGCCAGTCACGAGCGCAATGAGCGCTAAGACAAACGGAGCCAACGCCCACAACCCGGGCATCTGGTCCGCTCCGCCCGCGATCGCCACCACCACAAAGCCGACGATCGCACCGAATTCCGAGGCGAGGCACGCCATGAGCGACAGCATCCAGCCAACCGTCAAGGCCTCGATGGCGCGCGGGTCCTGTTCGTTCGACGGTCCCGCTTGCTTGGCCTCCACCTTCGCCGCCTTGCGCCGCTTGCGTTTCGACATCCGCTTGCCAACTCCCCGGGACCGCGGACGCCGCATTGGCGACTATCTGCCGTACGTATGCACGGTCAGATTCCCGCAGCGATCGCCAATGATCTTCGCCTTGAAACCACAGCACCACTGGAACACCACGATCGATCGGCCAAAGAGCCCCGATCGCTCGCAGATCACCGGTTCGCCACCGCAGCAGACCGGCACACAAACCGGCACTCGCACCGAGCAACCCGTGCAGGGATCGCAGTACGTCAGCACCGTCTCGTAGGTCTCGCACGCTCGCTTGCCGTGATGGTGGTACTTTACGCAGGGCGGCGGACAAGACCAGCCCTTTTGCACGGGCGACCCGGCCGGATAAGGCACCACGTCCATCGCAGGCACGACTCGCCGCGGCACGATGTCGCTCGGCGAAACCAAACTGTCTTCATCCGGCGGCGGCTGCCGCAACGAAAACCGCTCGGCCCCCACCCCCGTCGAAGCTGACAGCAAGGCGATCGCTAACCCCCAAACCCAGGTCCGCCCCAACCACCGAACACTTTGTCCCGACATGCGCCGTCTCCAGTCGCTAGAAATTCACCAGACCACCCAATTTGCCTGATTATCCTATACCGAACTTTCAGGCAATGAAGGGATTGGGGGACATTTTTTAGGCTGAACTTTTTCGAGCGTGGTTGGCAGACATTGCCAACATGGAAAACAACCTACTCCGGCCCGCCAGTCGACGATCGATTCACCGGCGAATCAAGCTTACCAGCCAATCAGCGGTTCACTGGCCAATCAGCCCGGCCCATCAGACTGGCCAATCAGACTCGCCAATCAGACTGGCAAATCAGCGGTTCACCGGCGACTCGGCACTTGCGGGGACGATCGCGCTGGCTGGCGGGAGCGGAGAACGGGGGCTCGATGAGCCCGAAGCAATGGCAGCCGCGGGCGAATCGGCGACGCCAGTTTGCACGGTACTTCCGAGGCTGGGGCTTCCGAGATTGGGGTTTCCGAGATTGGGGCTTCCGAGATTAGGGCCCTTAGGGCGCCAGCCACCTGTTTTCGCAGCGGGTTGGATCGAAGATTGCTCGGAAGGGCTTGGACGCCGCGTGGAACCGCTGGGTAGCTTGATTTGAATGTCTCGGTACGCTTCCAGCTTGCGACCGTCGTCGGTGACGTAGCGGACATGCATCTGGAGGCGTTCACGCTTCGGGGGATCGGCGGGCCACGCCATGTGCAACACCATGGCCGCTCGTGAATCCGCCGTGTCGGCCAACTGTTCCACCTGTTCCCGATCCAAGTCCCAGCGGGCAACTCGTGCCGCCGGGCCGCTCTGGGACAAATCGAGCACTACCACGGAAACCGCACCCGGCTGGTGTACCCGCGAGCCTCGCTCGTCGCGGAGTTCCAAGGCGACAGCGACGCCATCATCTCCGGGCGTGTCGTCCAGATCGACGCCGCCTGTCGGTTGCGGCGCCAACGCGATACTTGACACACGGGCGGTCCCCGACGCGGGCCGGGTCGCGCTGGTGCGACCTTTCGTGCCAGTTCCGCTCGCCGGGCGTGTACTCGTCTTGGTCGCGGATGCCGCCTTCGAACTCGGCCGCTTTGCGGAAATCGGCGGGCCAAGGGGCCGCGTTGCCGATCGAGGCGCATCGGGCGGTG
>CAIXSC010000808.1 GCA_903921945.1 uncultured Planctomycetaceae bacterium | reverse complement strand
GCTCACGGCAAATACTCCGGTAGGACATGCGACTTGGAGGCGATCCACCTCGTCGGCCCAGTGAACGGCAGTGGAACGGTATCTGGACGGACGAAAGTCGGCGGCGCGGACGCTAAACGGAAGAGGGACCTTAATTTGCGGGTTCTGCGCAGTATCTGCGTAGAACGACTCGGTAGTCCAGGCAATATGGGCAAAATGGTAGCCCGCTGCCTAGGTCGAGTCAACAACGAAACGGGCGAACGAAGGTCTCGCGACACCCCAAAGGTACGGGCTGTAACGGCAAAATCGGTTCTGCCAGCTTCCTCGCACCTATCGGCGGCCATCCGCCCCTGACGCCAAAGCAACTTGAGACGCCAGCAGACTCACCTCAGCCGACAAAGTCGCCCAATCATCCGCAACCCGCGCCACGCTACGGGTCGGATACGGCGTCAATCGCCGCGCCAACGGCCCCCCCCCCGCAAGAAGCCGTGATCACCCGCCGGTTTTCACGCGGAGCGGCGTCAACCGAACGCTGGCGCTAAGCCGTCTGTTCTACGATTCTTCTTGCTTGAGACGGCGTTGGAAGACGGCCGCGTCCAGCGGGATAATCGTGGGGTCGATATGCACGTCCGTGCGCAGCAAGTCCTGCCGGTGATCCGATTCGCGCGGCAGCGAATACTTGACGACGTAAGCCCCGAACTGCTTGCCAAACGCCGAGAACGTTGGCGGCCAAAAATGCTCGGCCCGCGATGCGAGCGTCTTCGCCAACAATCGAGTCGCTCGGCCCGAAAAACCGCCGACCACCATCTCCATCCAGCCCTGCGGCTCGCAATTCACGTAGAACACAAACGCGACATCTTGGCCCGATTCATCCGAGCCGCAGTGGGCCCACGTGCCGTCGGCTTGCTCGTAGTAGATTCCCGGCGCGGACGTCTCGACGTCGGCCGCCAACCGCGTGCCGCCCCAGCAGGAATCGGGGTGCGGATCGCGATCCCGGTACCGCAAAAACAGCGGACAGGCGCGCTCCGCCGCTCGAGCCAATCCATCCTGCGATTGGAACGGCTGGCAATCAAACGCGGCCGCCATCACCAGTTCCGCCACCGGATTGCTCTTCATGCTGCCCAAGCAGACGAGCGCCTTTTCTTGCCGCGACTTGCCAAAATCGTCATACACCTGCCGGGCGCGTTCGATCGCCGTCTCGGATGGCTCGGCGCCAGGACTCCACACCAGCGATTGACGCATGTGTTCGGGATGCGGAATCCGCGTAGCGCTTGCGCCCGCTCCAACTCCGCCCGCCTGGAAACCGCCCGCCTGAAAACCGCCCGCCTGGAAACCGCTCGGCGCGCCCGCGTCGCCGGCGTTGTCGCTGGCCGCATCCGGACTGGCGGACTCGCCGCTCTCCGCAGCCAGTTCGTCGCCGCCGCGGCCGCCGCTCGTTTCGCCACTGCCCGATTTACTGTCGGCGGCCGGGGGCTTCGTGCCGACGGCCGGTCGATCGCCGCCGATGCCAACCCGCAGTTGTGTGGTGCCGCCCAGCGTCGAGACGCCGTTGAGCAGTTCGCCGACAAGCACGGCATCGGACGCGACCACCCAGGCCCGCTCGGGCCATTCGGGCTGTTCCGCGCTGCGGACACCGACGCACAGTTCGAGTCGCTGGCGGCGGGCCAGCAGTTCCCAGAACTGTTCCGCTTCCACGCCAAAGAGCGCCCCGGGCAATTGATCGGGCGAACAGTACCCGTGATCGACCAGGAACTCGCACAGACGCGACAATGCGTCCAGCGGAATGCCGCGAGCCACGTTGCGGAGGAGGTTGGAAACGAGATGTCGGTCGAGCCCCGTGGCGTCGACGATCGCTTTGATGATCCCCGGACGTTTGTTCTTATCCGGCGTGTAATGGACCAGCTTGGCCAGTCGCAGCGAAAGACGCATAACCTGTTCTTGACGCGAGCGGTCGCGTCTCCTGACGAACTGCTACCGACGGCGCACTTGCCGGAGCCGCTGAGTCAGATAATCCGCCAACGTCTCTCCGAGCTGCCGTCCGGTGTCTAACAGAACACGCTCGCAGCGATTCCGCAAGGCGATCTCCTCGAACCGCGTGTTAAATCTCTCGACGGCCGCCAGGTAGGCCCGCCGCAGATCCCGCGGTTGCGTCAGCAATTCCTCCGGGATCTCCAGCCCGATGAACCGCACCATCCCATCGAATTCAAAGGCCAGCTCGTCATGGTGCATGATCTGGAACAGAATCACTTCGTGCTGGCTGTAGCGAAGCCGCTGCAACGCGCTTTCCAGCGAATCAAGATCTCCCAGAAAATCGCTGAACACCATCACGATCTCGCGGCGACCGATCCGGCCCGCGACCGCTTCCAAGCACGGACCGACGTCTGTCTTCTCCACCGGCTGGATCTCATCCAGCCGATGCGTCATTCGCAGCACTTGCGAGAGCGAGTTGCTGGGCGGCACGCTCGCCCGCAGGCGATCGTCGAACGTGATCAGCGACACTTTGTCGCTCTGCCGGACGATCGAATACGCCAGCGTCGAGACCAACCGCTGAGCGTACAACAGCTTTTGCTGCACGCCTTCGCCGTACCGCATCGAGGCGCTGACATCGAGCACCAAGTGGCAGACGTAGTTCGTTTCGAGCTCGTACTGTTTGACGAACAGCTTGTCGCGGTTGAAGTACACGCGCCAGTCGACGTGCTTCGGCTCGTCGCCCGGAACGTACTCGCGGTGCCCCGCGAATTCGACCGCGAACCCCGACAACGGCGACTTGTGGGCGCCGGCCAAGTTGCCGATCACCAACCCCTGCGGGTCGATCGGCTGCTGGGCGACTTGGTTCAGCACTTCGGGATCGAGATAGCGAGCGAGCAGCGAGGACATGCGAGTTTCCGATTCCGTGGGACGCCACGGGTAATGAAGTGGGCGGCCGGGGCGCGCCTTGCCGCGCCGTGGAACATTACGCGGCCGGCTTCTCGTACTGGCGATCGGCGGGGATCGCGGCCAGCAACCGTTCGATCACCTTTTCCGGATTCAGCCCCTTGGCCTGGGCGGCGTAGTTGCACGCCAACCGATGCCGCAAGCAGGGCTTGGCGACCGCCTGGATATCGCCGACCGTCGCGTGGTTGCGGCCTTGCAGGATCGCGCGGGCTTTGGCGCTGGTGATCAACGCGAGCACTCCGCGGGGACCGGCGCCCCAGCTCACGAACTCGTTGATGTCCGGCACATCTTTGGCGTCGGCGCTGCCGGGCCGCGAGGTGCGGACGAGCTTCCAGGCGTAGCCCAGCACTTGGTCGCTGACGGGCACTCGCATGACGAGCTTTTGGTAGTCGAGGATTTCGTTTTCGGTCAGGCACGCTTCGACCTTGCCGAGCGAGCCGCTGGTGACGCGGCGGGCGATCTCCCATTCCTCGGCGCCGCTGGGGTAGTCGACCTTGATGTAGAGGAGGAATCGATCGAGCTGCGCTTCGGGCAGCGGATAGGTGCCTTCCTGTTCGAGCGGGTTTTGGGTGGCGAGGACGAAGAACGGGGCGGGCAGCTTATGGACTTTGCCGCCCGCGCTGACTTGGCGTTCCTGCATCGCCTCGAGCATCGCCGCCTGGGTTTTCGGCGGCGTGCGGTTGATTTCGTCGGCCAGGATGAGGTTCGCGAAAATGGGGCCCGGGAGGAACCGGTAGCGGCGTTCCCGCGTCTCCGGATCCTCCTGGATCACTTCGGCGCCGGTGACGTCGCTCGGCATGAGGTCGGGCGTGAATTGGATCCGTTTGAACGACAGATGCATGGCGTCGGCGAGCGAGCTGACGAGCAGCGTTTTCGCCAACCCCGGCACGCCTTCGAGCAACGCGTGGCCCCGGGCGAGCATCGCGACAGCCACCTGTTCGATGACGTCGTTCTGCCCGACGATGACCTTCCCCAACTGCTCGCGCATTCGTCCGTACGCGGCGTGCGCCGTTTGCACGGCCGCCAAATCGTTCTGATCCAAACCCGCACTCATGCTGTCAACTCCCGGAAAATAGCCATTTCCGCGGGCCCCGGCCCCGCGCCTAGTCGCGAACTTCAAAATAACGCTTCAACAGATCCTCGTACCCCGGCGGCAGCTTGCCGCGGCCGCGAGCGGCCCGGCCTTGCTGCATCGAGGCGGGCAATTTCGAGAACCACGGTTCCTTCTCGAGCTTGCGAGCCTTGACGTCGGCATCCTCGCCCGAATCGGCCGCACGGCTGTCCCCCTGCTGGGCCGGATCGAGCCGCGCTTGCTTGTCCTCGGGATCGGGATTCATCGGCGTCCGGCCGCTCTTCGCCGCCTTCCCCGTCGACCGCGTCGAGGCCTGGGCCTGTTCGGCGTTTTCCGAGGTTGGAGCGCCTTCTTGGGGCGGCGAATTCGCGTTGGCGGCCGCCTGCTGCGAGCTGGCTTGCGCCGCCTGGCTGGCCGACTCGGCCGCTTGCTGGCTGGCCGCCAACTGCGATTCTTGGGCCTGGGCCGCATCAGGCGGCGGTCCGAGCAGTTCGCGGGCCTCGGCTTGAGCCTGCGAACCGGCGATCTGCTCGGCCGTCGCCTCGGGCGAATTCGGCACGAAGCCGGTTCCGAGTTGCCGTTCCGCCATCGGCGCATTGCCCGGTGCCGTCGGAGAACCGGCGGGCTTGCCTGCCGTCTGACCGGCACTCGGCTGCGGCTGGCCCGGTTGGCCCGGCTGATTCGCCTGGCCGGGCTGATTGGGCTGTCCTGGCTGGCCCGGTTGGCCTTCGGGCTTGGCACCCGGTTGACCCGGCTGGCCTTCGCCCGGAGGCATATCGCCACCCATCGGCGCGTCGTTCGCCGCGAGTTCGGTGCCCATCGGGGCCATGTCGCCGCCCAACTCCGACGCCGTTTCGAGCGCCTCGCGGAGCGGTTGGTTCACGACTTCATCCTGGCGGGAAATCTCCGCCGCGCCCTGGCCCGTCTGCCGCTGCGCTTCGGCGAACCGCTGCTGTGCATCCCGCAACGCCTGCGCCGCCGCCAATTGCTCGGGCGACGCCGGTTTTCCCATCGGCCCCATCGGCGCATTGGCTCCCATCGGCGACGCCGGTTGGGGAGCGGCCGGCTGGGGAGCCGCCGGTTGACCTGGCGGTGTCGACGGTTTCTCGCCAGCATTCGCCTGGGCGTTGGCGGGAGCGTTCGGCTTACCGCTAGCATTCGTCGGTTTCGCGGCGGCGTTCTGACCCGGTTTCGGGGCGGCTTGCGCCGTGGGATTCCCCATTGGGGCGTTCGGCTGGCCTGCCGGCTTCGCCTCACCGGCCGGGGTATCGCCGGCCGGATTGTCG
>CAIXSC010000807.1 GCA_903921945.1 uncultured Planctomycetaceae bacterium | reverse complement strand
GCGACTATAGGCTCTCATGGAGTCACGGAGACACGGAGTTAGATCCATCGCACGGAGCAGCCGAATCGCGCGCCGGCACTATTACCTCTTACGATTGAAAAGGCCCGAAAGTCTCCATCGCACTTTTGCCGCCTAGCACCGAGCGGACACGTCCAGCATCCATGCGGACGCTTGTCACGGGCGAAGACACGGGGGGAGGCCCCTGAGTTCGAGACTTTCCCCTTTGACATCCGGCAGCCGACGGAGCCCGTCCGCAGTTACGGTGCATCGGACTTCCATGACCTCGCGACCCGGCACCACAGCGCCGCCTGGGGACGTGAAGCGGAGGACAACCGTGTCGCCTCGTCTCTCAACGCCTACCAACTGGTTCCGATGCCCACTTTCAAATCGTTGAACGGCGGCTTTCTTGGCGAGGCCATCTCGACCGTACTCCCGCACATGGGCCACGATTTCATGCGTGCCGGGAATAGATTCTAGGTTCTGCCACTGGACGACAACGTGGAAGGATTTCCCCTGTGGGCTTCCCACCTCGGGGAAAGTGACTTTGTTGGGAGCCGAATCAGGGTCAGGCGCTGGTCGTTCAGTAGCAGGAGTTCGGTCACTGGCGACAGCGGCTGCAAACAAGATGGCAGTGAGCCACACGGTTGATCCGGTCAGGTAGAGCAAAGATTTCATGGCTTCTCCTTTAGCAACTGAACGACCAAGTGGATGCGGCGGGCGGGGTTGACTTCGAATTGGAAACCAGCGCTGCCGCCCGCTCGCGTGCAACGCCTGGCTAGTCCGTCATGGCGTAGTATCGATCTCTAGTATGTACATCCGCCGCTTTTCTTGCAAAGATCCAATGTAAACTTGGCTTGTTTTACCATATACAAGCAACTTAAGATCGAAATTTGGATTGGCTGAATTGGAATAGTCGGTAATAATGACTTGATAGGAACCTGGTCGCAGTGCCAGGATAAGTATCGATTCCTTGCCACGCCCAATTCGAATATCATCGTCGAGGCTTCCGTTTCTTTTAAAGCGGTCTGCGAACCAGATTAGATTGCCAGAAGGATCTATCACGGACAAATCCAGGTCATTGTCGTCCTGTCATCCTAGCACGAAACGCACCTCGGTTGTCGACTCGGAAGCGATTCTGAGCAGGTCTCCTTCTGGTGATACGGCAACAACGCTCTCACTTGGTGGTGGCCTTATGATCTCGTTTGGTGGTGGCCGGAAGAGACGGGGTAACCATATCGCGCCAATGCTCAAGAGTGTCGTCAATACCACTTGACCCAAATTCACCGTTCGGCGATGTGTCGGAAGCTGACGTTCCTCGAAGTGAAGGGCTTCGGAAATCTTGTCTTTCAACATGCGGGCACGAGACTGTTCCTTTACGCGGCTCGGTTGTAGTCGATGGTTCGTAGTCCCTATTTCGAGTTTCAGGCTGCACAGCCAAGCGTTACATAAAATGTGGCCCAGTCGTTCAGTTCAATAGTTCCTTCGTCGTGTGCTTGACATCTTGCAGAACGTTACAGAGACAACATGTGCGATTCGTTATAATTATTTCGCCCATGAGTCATTTGTTGTCTTCGTCAAGACGATCGGTGATTGCCTTCAGCTTGTAGTCGGTGTGCGTTGAAAACGAAATTGCCAGCAGTTTACTCCGCAATGTCGCGTCCCAGGAATATAGATGTCGCTTATAGTTTGCCTCGAATGTCTCGCGTCCGGTGGTGAAAACGTCGCACATCGCGCAAATTACCTGCACCTGCTCGCCAGAGGCAAAGCCAAGAAGCTGTCCCTGGTCGCCTGCATGCGCAAGCTGCTCACGATCCTGAACACGCTGCTCACGAACGATGTCCTCTTGAGCAACGAAAAGATCGCCCCAGGACCTGCCTGAGACGCTCCAGCGTCCTTGACGCACCGTCGACTCGACTATCCCTTGCCAAGTTGTGTCCCCACAGAGCCTGACTCCGTTTCGTCGAGCGAGCGTCAAGTTACAACACCACTTTCGTAAACACAAGAACCTTGAACACCGGAGCCCATGCCTCCCAAAATCCCGGGGGTTTGGGGGCTGGCCCCCAAGGAGCATGTGATGCACTTCCTCACAATCCATGAAGGAATTCAAAAATGTCTTTTTGAATCAGTTGTTGACAAGATTTAAGACCGTCGCTCGCCCCTTGCGGGAGAGGGGTTAGGGGTGAGGGGTGGGGTTTATGGACAGGAGTTTATGGACAGAGGTTTATGGACAGGGGATTAACCGTCCAGTAGTCAACGAACAGCGGGTTTGTTGGGGATGCGGTGGCTTGGTCGGATTTGCCGGCCATGGAAAGCTATGAAGTCATGGCCAATGCGATCCGCTGACGATCCGCTATGACTATTGGATTGAAGAACCGTATTCGCATTCCCCCCTCACCCCCGGCCCCTCTCCCGCGAGGGGAGAGGGGTGTGTGGTTGGATTGGAGGGGGGAGGCTGTTGCGGCGGGCCAGTCGTCAAGCGACTGCGTGACCAAGGTGATCGTGCTCTTCCCGAACGCGATCAACGACGTGGCGGTGTCGTGGCTGCCGCGATGGGTGGAGGTGGTCGACTCGCGGCGAATCGAGCAGGACACGTCCATCCGCCGCACGAACCGCCGAAGGTGGTGGAGTCGAGGTGGTCGACTCGCGGCGAATCGAGCAGGACGGCAGCTTCGACGTGGTCATCACCTGGGGTCTACTCGACCTCGTCGAGCGAATCTCGCATCTGACTTCCCCGACGATCGATGAACGATCCGTGCCTGGCACCGAGTGCCAGCCACTTTTCGATCCCTTCCGACCAGTCATCCCGCACTGGCCTAGTGCGAGTTCGCCATCGACCGCCGAGTTTCGCTTACGGTTCACGGCTGACGGCGCGTGGCCTTTCAGCGAGGCGTTGAAACGCCTCGCTACCGTCGGTTGTCGCTACGCGACCACAAGAACAGACTTCCCCGCATTGCTAGGAGCGCGGCGGCGAAACAGGAAAAAAATGCTTCACAGCGTTGCCCTTCGGGGCGAGTCGACTGGTGGACCGCATCGCGGTCCCGCGACAGAGTCGCCGTGCCCCGAAGGAGCCGCGACAGCCATAGCCCAGGGCAAAGCGAAGCGGCGCAGTCGCGCAGCGCCGCCCTGGGTTAGCAGACACACCCGAGGTTCATCGCACTGAAGGGGCAAGACAAACTAGCGGCTCCGTCTCAAGCTCGCATCGAGGCTTACAACCGCAACGCGCCGGCTGTGGGACTCGCTAGCTGCCGGACTCGCTACCGATGAGGACGCACGCAACGATCTCGGCGTCGCTGAACCGCGTCGCGTTAATCGCATTCCACGGTGTCTACGGTAGATTCGTGTCATTCGTGTGGCGGCGTTCAAGGGTCCCGCTGGCTCTCGTCGAGCAATCGTTGGAGGATGCGCCTCACCGTGCGTTCATGGACTCCGATGGTCTGGGCGATTTGCTGGAGCGACTCGCCGTTGACACGACGCAGGTGAATATCCCGCATCCGCTCTGGGTACTCCTCGAGCGTTTTCGCCATGCGTGCCAGTTTTTCGCGGGCCCGGAAAACCTCGGAGGGACGTGGCTGTTGCCGATCGCGGATCGCCACTCGGCCCGTTTGCCCGACTTCCAAATCGGTCAGGCCGCACTCGCGCCGCATGTCGCGTTTTTTCGTCCGCAGTGTTTCGCGCGTCGCGTCAAAAACCTTGTGGTACGCGATCCGCATCAGGTAGCGAGCCAGTTCGTCGGCGTCGGCGATATTCGGCAGCCGCCGCCGTCGCAAGATCAAGGACGCCCAGGTGCTCTGGACGAAATCGACCGAGTCGTACCGTTGTCGCACACGCGGATGGATGGCACGGCGAATCGTGCTGCGCAACCATTCGCTGTACTGGTGAATCACGATCGTCAGCGCCCGGGAATCGCCGCTGCGGAGGGCGTCGAGCAGTCGCGCGAAGCCTTGACTGGCCAACACGGCCTGATCGGGTAAGTCGCGAATGCACCAATCGACGCGAGACAAGTATTGGTCCGCCTCGTTCCGGGCTGGCGATGCCAGTTTGGCCGACGGACAGTACCGCCCAGCGTCAGCATTTGGTGGTTTGCGTGACGAGCGATAACCGCTTCGGCGCCGCATTCCGGGGCGGAGACGCGACCGCGGTAGCCGCGGTCGTGGCGGCCGAATAACCGACCCCGGAATCGACCGAGCCGCTCGGGATACGGGTGCCGGTGGCGGCACTGGTAGCTCTGGCACTACTGGCCGCGTTGACACCGCCGGCAGCTCCGGCGGCGCGGGCACGCTTGGCGTCACGGGTGCCTCGGACAGTGCGAGCGACGGCGTCATTGCCAGCTTCAGAGTTGCCAGTTCCGGAGTTGCCAGTTCCGGAGTTGGGCCTCCCTGAGTTGCGGGCTTGTTTCCTGGTGGGGGCTCTGCGGTGGCCGGTCGTCGCTGGAGTGTGATCCGCGGCTGGCGCGAGGTGGCGTACTTGGGCTGTCGTCTCGTGGTCTTGGCGGGTCGGCGTGTGGTGCGACCTGCGTCACGACCGGCGTCACGACCTGCGTTACGACCTGCGGGCATAGCGGCCCCGTGATGGCCGAGCGTGGTTGGCGCGTGGTTGTCGACTTCGCTTGTGGGCGGTTGAAGCGGCTGATTCAACGCGCCGTGGTCGGCCGGACGCATCCTCGCGTCGGCTGGACTGAGTCGCGGGCCCAAACGGGCCTGCGAGCCTGCGGGAGTGGCAGGCGGCAAATTCATGGACAAGTGGTGACGGCGGGCAGCCGCGCCGTCCTTGAAGTCGGCGGATCCCATCGAAAGTGCTTCCTTGGCTTGCGCCCCGGTAAACTACCGCGGCGGTGGCCTCTGACGTGCCCCACGTCTGTGTGACAATCGTAGCAGCGACACCCGACTCGTCCAGTCAATCCGATCCGCGCCGCCGCTTTCTTTCCGGGGCGGGGTCGCGTACCATGCTCGGTCAAAATTAACCAGTTCCCCGCGTCGCGGGCGTTTCAATCCAGGTAGGGCAGCGGCTGATGGCGTCTTCCACTCAGGAATTGTTGTCGATCAACACGATTCGCACCCTCTCGATGGATGGGGTGCAAAAGGCGAATAGCGGTCATCCGGGAACTCCGATGGCCCTGGCCCCGGTGACGTATGCGATCTGGAATCACGCGTTGCGGTACGACCCGGCGGCGCCCCGATGGCCGGGACGCGACCGGTTCGTGTTGTCCTGCGGCCATGCGTCGATGCTGTTGTATTCGGTGCTGCATCTGGCCCAAGTCCGCAAGCTCGACCACGACGGCAATCCGGCGGACGGCCCCGCGATTAAGCTGGACGATCTCCGCAATTTCCGCCAACTGCACAGCCCGTGCGCGGGCCATCCGGAATACGGCGAAGCGGCGGGCATCGAAACCACCACGGGCCCGCTGGGGCAAGGAGTGGGGAATAGCGTTGGCATGGCGATGGCCGCCCAGTGGTTCGCGGCCCGCTACAACCGGCCCGGTTTTGAACTGTTCGGCTACGACGTGTACGCGTTGTGCAGCGACGGCGACATCATGGAAGGCGTGGCTTGCGAGGCCGCGTCGGTGGCCGGCCACCTGAAACTCGGCAATCTCTGCTGGATCTACGACGACAACAAGATCACGATCGAAGGCGAAACCGAACTCGCGTTCAGCGAGGACGTGGCGCGGCGTTTCGAAGGGCTCGGCTGGAACACCGTCACGGTCGAGGACGCCAACGATCTGTCGGCGATCAAGCACGCTCTGTCGTCGTTCCGCTCGACGCCTGACAAACCGACCCTGGTCATCTTGCGAAGCATCATCGGCTATGGCTCGCCCAACAAGGCGAACAGCCACAGTGCCCACGGCGCGCCGCTGGGCGACGAGGAAGTGAAACTGACCAAGCGGTTTTACGGCTGGCCGGAAGAGGAAAAGTTCCTCGTGCCGCCCGAAGCGCTCGCCGACTTCGCCGCCGGCGTCGGTGCTCGTGGGTCTGCCTTGCGTGGCGAATGGGAAGCGAAATTCGCCAGCTACGAACAAGCCTATCCGCAACAGGCGGCCGAATTGCGTCAGATTTGGTCAGGCAAGTCACCCGCGAATTGGGAATCCGCCCTGCCGGTCTTCCCCGCCGATGCGAAGGGCCTGGCGACTCGGGTGTCGTCGGGCAAGGTATTGAATGCGATCGCCCCGGCCTATCCGTGGCTGGTGGGCGGTTCCGCCGACCTCGCTCCCTCCACCATGACGATGTTGGAGCACGCGGACGCTGGCCATTTCGGACATCACAACTACGGCGGCCGCAACCTGCACTTTGGCATTCGCGAACACGCGATGGGCTCGATCTGCAACGGTTTGGCGCTGTCCGGAATCCGGCCATACGGCGCGACGTTCTTTGTTTTCAGCGATTACGTACGCCCGTCGGTACGGCTCAGCAGCCTCATGCGGTTGCCCGTGCTCTATATTTTCACGCACGATTCGATCGGCCTCGGCGAAGACGGGCCGACTCATCAACCGGTCGAGCATCTTGCCGCCTGCCGCGCGATTCCCGGCTTGGTCGTCTTGCGACCTGGCGACGCGAATGAAGTCGCCGAATCCTACCGGGCGCTGCTGTCGCTGCACGATCGTCCGGCTGCTTTGGTATTGAGCCGCCAAAATGTGCCGACGCTCGACCGCGCGAAATACGCCGCCGCGGCCGGCACCCGTCGCGGCGCCTATGTTTTGGCGGATGCGGCTGCCGGCCAACCCGATGTCATCCTTATCGGCACCGGCAGCGAGCTGATGTTGTGCGTCGCCGCTTACGAGCAACTGGCCGCTGCCGGCGTCAAAGCGCGGCTCGTCAGTATGCCCAGCTGGGAACTGTTCGATAGCCAAGATGCGGAATATCGCGATTCGGTTTTGCCGCCGACCGTTACCGCTCGGGTCGCTGTGGAAGCCGGCTTGCGAATGGGCTGGGACAAATACCTTGGACTGGGCGGCCGTTTTGTCGGGATGGCATCGTTTGGGGCGTCGGCCCCGGCCGGCACCCTGTATAAACATTTTGGAATCACCACCGAGCGGATCGTGGCCGAGGCCCGAGCGGCGATCGGGGCCGGTTAAGCGAGCCGAGTTCCGCATTCGCGCTGGTCCCGACTCGCGGCTTGGTGCCGTCGTTTCCGTGCCGGTGCTCCCGGGATGAGGCGCTCCGGTACGCGTCGGTTGATCGATCGTCGTTGGCGTCTTCCCACCGGTTCCAGACCCCGTTGCCGTTCCAGATACGGCTCCTGTTCGTGTCGCACCTTTATTTGGAGATTTCGCGATGTTGAACATGACTCTGCGTGCCATCGCCGCGTCATTGGTGCTGGGCGCGTTTGTGCTCGGGCCGACACTGTCGGTTTCGGCCCAGCCGCCCGCCCCCGCGGTGCCCAAACCGGCTTCGGCCAAGGTGCCGCCCGCGGAGGAACTGCACAAGAAGTTCTCCGAGTCGTTGCGTGGGGTGAAACTGGTGGGCCAGTTCACGGTGCTTGGCAAGAACACGCCGCCGGCGAAGGAGGAGTACACGATCCTGTCGGCGACAAAAATGGACGAAGGGGATTTCTGGTTGTTGCAAGCCCGCATCAAGTACGGTGCGAACGACCTGACTGTGCCGTTGCCGCTGGAGATCAAGTGGGCTGGAGCGACGCCGGTCATCACGCTCGACAATTTCACCATCCCGGGACTCGGCACGTTCAACGCCCGTGTCTTGTTCCACGACACCACCTATGCCGGGACCTGGACGCACGGCAAAGTGGGAGGCCACCTGTTCGGCACCGTTGAAAAGCTGCCGGCGGACGGCGGAGCGGGCAAGCCCGCATCCGATCCGCCTGCCAAGAAGTGACGCCCCTGCGAAGCGCGGACGCAATTCCACGGATCATGAACGACCGCTGTTTGATCGTCATTCCGGCGCGGCTCGCCTCGACCCGCCTGCCCCGGAAACTGTTGCTGAAGGAAACCGGCAAAACCGTGTTGCGGCACACCTACGAGGCCGCGGCACGGGCTGCCGTCCCCGCCGGGATCGTCGTCGCCGCCGACCATGAAGAGATCGCGGCCGAAGTCCGCTCGTTCGGCGGCGAGGTCATTATGACCAGCCCGGATTGCGCGAGCGGTACCGATCGGGTCGCGGAAGTGGCCCGCGCCCGCGGCGATTGGGACATTCTCGTGAATGTGCAAGGCGACGAACCCGAAATCTCGCCCGCGGCGATCGATCTTGCGGCGAACCTGTTGGTCCGCGATCCGAACGTCTCGATGGCGACCCTCGCCACGCCCATCCGGTCGAAAGACAAACTGCTCGATCCGGCATGCGTCAAAGTGGTGTTCGATGATCGCGGCCGAGCCTTATATTTCAGCCGCAGCCCGATCCCCTACGCTCGCACTTGGCACGATAGCTTGCTGGACGACAAACCGGCCCACTTTCATCAGCATATCGGCCTTTACGCTTACCGTCGCGACTTCCTGTTGCGGCTTGCCGAACTCCCGCGGTCCGACGCCGAAAAGCTCGAAAGCCTCGAGCAACTCCGGGTCCTCGCCGCCGGCCACACCATACTTGTTGGCGTTATCGACGAACCGACCACGGGCATCGATACGCCGGCCGACTATCGCGAATTCGTCCGTCGCATGGCCACGAGCCCCGCACTCCAGGAAGGATCGGCATGACCAAACATATTTTTGTGACTGGCGGCGTGGTGAGCTCGCTGGGTAAAGGCCTCACCAGCGCCTCCATCGGCATGCTGCTGGAGCGACGCGGGCTGCGTGTGAAGATGCAGAAGCTCGACCCGTATATCAACGTCGATCCGGGCACGATGAGCCCTTACCAGCACGGCGAGGTCTATGTGCTGGATGACGGCAGCGAAACCGATCTCGACTTGGGCCATTACGAGCGTTTCACCAACGGTCCGCTGACCCGCGACTCGAACTATACCACGGGCCAAATCTATCTATCGGTGATCGAAAAGGAACGTCGCGGAGAATTCCTCGGCAAGACCGTCCAGGTCATTCCGCACATCACCAACGAGATCAAGAGCGTCATTCAGAAACTGGCTGACGAGCAGACCGATGTCGTCATCACCGAAATCGGCGGCACCGTCGGCGATATCGAAAGCCAGCCCTTCCTGGAAGCGATCCGTCAATTCTCGCTCGACATCGGCAAGGATAACTGCCTTTATATCCACCTGACCCTTGTTCCGTACCTGAAGGCGGCCGGCGAGCTGAAAACCAAACCGACGCAACACTCGGTGGGACAGCTCCGTGAAATCGGCATTCAACCCGATGTGCTCATTTGCCGCACGGAACGGGCGATCAGCCTCGAAGATCGACAGAAGATCGCGCTCTTCTGCAATGTGCCAAGCGAGGCGGTGATCGAGGAACGCGACAAAGAGTTTTCCATTTACGAAGTCCCGCCCAGTTTGGTGGAAAACGGACTCGATCAGCTCATCATCAAGCGGCTCCGGCTCAATGCCGGACCGCTCGATATGACCGACTGGCGGCAGTTGTTGCATGGCCTGCGGAATCCACGGCATGAAATCAGCATCGCCGTGGTCGGCAAATACGCCGAGCACAAGGATGCTTACAAGTCGATCTACGAGGCGATTGACCATGCTGGCATCCGCCATCAAACCCAAGTCCGAGTCGCTCGGATTCAGAGCGAAACGATCGAGCAAGAGGGACCGGAAAGGTTGTTAAGCGGTTACGACGGCATTTTGGTGCCGGGCGGATTCGGTGAACGGGGGATAGAAGGAAAAATCGAGGCGATCCGCTACGCGCGGGAACGCCGCATTCCGTTCTTCGGGATCTGTCTCGGGATGCAATGCGCGGTCATCGAATTCGGCCGGCAGGTGCTTGGCCTGGAAAACGCCCATTCGACCGAGTTCTCCAAAGACACTCCGCATCCCGTGATCTGTTTGCTTGACGAACAGCTCAAGATCGTCAACAAAGGCGGCACCATGCGGCTCGGGGCCCGCGACGCGCGGCTCGTGCCAGGCAGCCGGGCTCACACTTGCTATCAGCGAGCCGTGGTGAGCGAGCGGCATCGCCACCGCTACGAGTTCAATAACGACTATCGGCAGCGTTTCCGCGACCACGGCATGTTGCTGACTGGCGACAGTCCGGACGGCAATCTGGTGGAAATCATCGAGTTGGCCGATCACCCGTGGTTCCTGGCGGTGCAGTTCCATCCGGAATTCAAATCGAAGCCGACCGCCGCCCACCCGTTGTTCGCCGGGTTCGTCCGCGCCGCCCTCGACCGCCACCTCCTTCGCAGCGATCGCTCAGCGGGCGCCGCTGGCGAGACCCCGGCTAGCCCGTAATGGACTTCTGTCCTCGAGTTTCCTGGAGACCTAGTTGTGGCTGACAACTCCGACGTTTCGCAATCCGACGTTTCGCAAAACGAAGACGCCTTGAAGAAGGCCAAATTGCCGCCCGCCAACTTCGACACGCTGGTGGAAATGTTGGCCAGCCAAGTGGTGGTGTTCTTGGGTTTGCACCCCGACCCGGTGCGCAAAGCGCCTGTCGTGCGGCTCAACTTCGCTCGCCATTACATCGACACCTTGGCGATCCTCGAAGATAAGACCAAAGGGAATTTGTCGAGCGACGAGGCCGCGTTTCTCGAGCATGTGTTGCATGATCTGCGGATGAAATACGTGTCCGTTCAAAAAGACCATCCGAACGGTTAAGTCTATCGCCACGAACCACATCACAAGGGCCAGCCGATGCGTCGTCTATTTTCCGCCTGCCGTTCTGTTCGGGCCGCAGCGATCGCTGGGGCCGCGGTGAGTTGCTTGCTGACGGGCGATAGGTCGCCACTCGGTTGGCTCCACTCGGAAGGAGCTTCAACGGGTTGGCAAGCCGCGAGTGTTCACGCGGCCGAGCCGATTGTGGTCGGCGAGGACGACTGGCCGTGGTGGCGGGGCCCGCGACACGACGGGATCGCGCGGGGCGCGAAGAGTCCGCCGAAGGTCTGGTCGGAGACGCAGAACGTGGTGTGGAAGACGCCCATTCCGGGCCGGGGCCATGGAGCGGCGATAGTGGTCGGGCAGCAACTGTTCCTCGCCGTCGCGGAACCGGAATCGCAGACGCAATCGGTGCTCTGTCTGGAGAAATCCACTGGCAAGCCGCTGTGGAACACCATGGTTCATCAGGGGAACTTTGAAACCAAAGGGAACGCGAAGTCCACGCACGCCTCGTCGACGCCCGCCTGCGATGGGCAGCGTGTGTATGTCAATTTCCTGAACAACGGCTCGGTCTACACGACGGCATTGACGTTGGAAGGAAAAGTGCTTTGGCGGACGCGAGTCGCCGACTTCGTGATGCACCAAGGATTCGGCTCTTCGCCGGCCTTGTACGGCGACCTGGTCATTGTGTCGGCGGACAACAAGGGTGGCGGGGCGATTGCCGCGTTGGAGCGGGACAGTGGGACCGTGCGGTGGCAAATCAGCCGGCCGAAAGTGCCCAACTACACCTCGCCGATCATTTTCAAGATCGCGGGCAAAGACCAGTTGTTGCTGACCGGTTGCGACAAGGTCACAAGCCTGGATCCGCTGACGGGAAAAACCTACTGGGAGATGGACGGCGCGACCACGGAATGCGTCACCTCCACGGTGACGGACGGCAATCTGATTTACACGAGCGGCGGATACCCGCGGAACCACCTTGCGGCGATTCGCGCCGACGGATCGAAACAGATTGCTTGGGAGAATAATTCGCGAGTCTACGTGCCATCGATGCTGTGCCACAACGGCTATTTGTACGCGGTGCTGGACGCGGGTGTGGCGATGTGCTGGAAAGCGGACACGGGCGAGGAGAAGTGGAAAGGACGGCTCGGCGGGACCTTTAGCGCGTCGCCGGTGTTGGTGGGCGACACGATCATGGCGACCAACGAGGCGGGCAAGACGTTTCTGTTTCGAGCGACCCCTGACCGCTTCGAATCGCTGGGGGAGAATTCGCTGGGCGACGAGGCATTTGCCACGCCGACCGTCTGCGGCGGACGGATTTACACGCGGGTCGCGAAACAGGTCGCTGGCAAGCGCCAAGAGTTTCTGTACTGCCTTGGCGAGTAGTGGAGAAGTCGCGGGCGTTAACGCCAAATACCGTTCCATGATCGCCAAAGCGTTTTGGATCTGGCAACGATCATCGAATTGGGGGCCACCGCGAGGCGCTCGGTGCCGCTGTCGCTCATCGAAATGGGGGCCACCGCAACGCGACCTAACCTCTCGCTTTAGATGGAATATGCCAAAGCGAGGGGTGGGTACAGAGGTTACGTTGAGTTTGGCCTTCGGCCCAAGGACGGTTTCGAGCCAAAAATCGCCCGCAAAACGGCCACGTTCTCAGATCGCGTGACGAGTCGTCGATCGAAGACGATCAACGTTGGTCGTTGCGAAACGGGACCAAAAGGCTTCAGGGCGTTTACCTTTGGGGCGACAGAACCGTCAGGGTTCTTCTATTTGCCTCCGATCCATTCGGCCTTGCCCGTCCCGGCGGTGCCGTCCGCCGGATTATCGGGCAGTTCCAGCTTGATCGGCGACTTGCGCAGGCTGTGATCGATCGCCAAGGTCAGTGTGTGCGGGCCTGGGGCGAGTTCCAACTTCAACGGGTTCGCGACAGGCGTTGGCTTTCCATCGAGCCACAGCGAGAGGCCGGCCGTGTCGTTGAGCCGCACTTCCACTCGGCCGGCGGTCGTCGCTTCCAATTGCGTGCGTACGAAGGTCGCCGGCGGCGTGTTTCCATGAATCTGGAAGGACGGCAAGTCGGCGAATGGCAAGTCACCGCCGATGCGACTGTAGGCCGGCTCCCAAGTCAACGCGGGATTGTCGCTCGCCGCCGTATCGTAACTGGTGCGATTCAACGCCGAGTGCGCTTCCTTGGTCCAGACGAGCGTCTGCCAGCGGCGAGCGACTCGAGCGCGGCCGATCGCGAAGTCGCCGACCTTGCCCATTTCGGATAGGAACCGCACCAAGTCCACCAGCTCGGCGCGCGTCAGGGCATCGACCGTGCCGTTGGGCATCAGCGACCGTCCATCGCGTTTGCTTTCGATTGACGCGACCGGGATTGTGATTTGGCGGTCCTCGGCGTCACGGAGCACCAGTTCGGTTTTGGTTTCGCGTGCCACAAGACCGGTGATGACTTTGCCCTCGTCCGTTTCAATGAGCACCGAGTTGTACGCTTCTTTTACTTTGGCATTTGGGTCGAGCAACGAATCCACCAGGTAATCGGGCTGCGCGCTGGCGCCGATGCTCGAAAGATCCGGGCCAACGCGGCCACCGGCGCCGCCCGCCGCATGGCATTTCAAACACTGCAGATCTTTGCGGCGGAAAATGGCTTCGCCCCGGCGTGGATCGCCGCTAGCCGCCGCTTCCGCGACCAACTGGGCGACCAGTTCCGGGGAACTCTTCCAACCGGCCGATTGCAAGCCGCCCGCGTTGAGCACGGCGGCCCCCAGCGACTCGCTGGGCGAAGGGGAACTTTGAACCGCTCGAAGCGCTAATTTCGCCGCATCCGGGGTGAGTTTGCGGCCTGCCAGCGCCGCCGCCAACGCGTCCGCGCCGCCGCGCTGGCCGGTCAACGAGGCGATCAGCCCGAGCGGATCGGCTCCCGCCGGCCAACCGGCGAGCAGCTCCGCGGCTCGATCGGCGGCTTGTCGCGTATCCAGTCGAGCCAAGGCGACAACCGCCGCATGCCGGCGGTCGAAGGAGAATGGCGGCTTCGCCAACTCAGCCAAAGCGGCCGCATTGTCAGCGCCGCCCAGCAGGGCGAGCGCTTCAATGGCCGCTCGCCAAGTGCCTTCGGTCACAGCTCCATCCGCATCCTTCGCGGGCGCATCCTTCGCGGGCGCCTCGGATGGCTTTTCGGCAGCGCGAGCCCAGGCGAGCAGTTTGGGTCGGGCGCTGGCCAGCTTCCAGGCGCCGGCGGCCCGCGCGGCGGCGATACGCACCGCCTCGTTGTCGGTATCGAGCAGCGGCGCGATGCGGGCCAAATCGCCTTCCGGGTTCACACGACGACGCGTCGCCGTTTCGGCCAAGGTCGTGAGCAACGAAGCTTTCGTGGCCGGGGCGAGCGTCGAACCTGAATCGATGGCCAGGTCGAGCGCGGCGGCCAGCTCCTTCGGTCCGCCTAGCGACGCAATCAAATTGAGGACGCGATCGCTTTGTTCCGGCGCCACCTGATTGCGTCGGAACAGGTCGAGCAACGGCTGGACGACCCCGGGCGCCTCGGCGGCTTGCAAAGCGTAGGCAAGGTGGTCGGCACGGCCGCCGAAACTGAACTTGCCAGCGCGAACCTCGGGCAGCCAAGCCGATTCCAGATCCCGGAAGGTGCGCCACAGCGCGAAGTCCAGGAACCGGTCGAGTGGCTTGTCGAGCGCTTGGGCAGCGACCAAGGCTGATTCGGCGGACGGCACCAACGCCAACCCGCGAACGGCTTCGATCCGGACACCCGCGTGTTCGTCCGCAACACCGGCGCGAAGGTAGGCCAGCGGTGTGGAAAGTCGCGGCAACCACAGCGTGACAACCCGCATCGCCGCCGCGCGAACTCGATGATCGGTCGACGCGAGCAGTTCGCGGAGCAGAGTCTCGTTGACGTTGTCGAGGTTTTGGTGGACCCACAGCGCCTCGAGACGATGGTTTTCGCGTTCCGGGTCTTTCGGGTCGAGCCCGGCGAGCCAAGCGGCCAAATCAGGCAGCACCGCGGCGCCACGCGACTTGAGCGTCAACTTGGCATGCAATCGCACCCATTCCTCGGGCGCCTTGAGGTGTTCGAGCAGGGCGGGCGTTGGCGCTTGGACCAAGTCGGGTAGACGCAGCGTGGGTCGCCCCTTCGCGGTGACTCGCCAAATCCGGCCATGCACGTGGTCGCGGCGGGGATCGCGGAAGTCGACTTCGCCGTGTTGGATGATCGGGTTGTACCAATCGGCGATATAGATCGCCCCGTCCGGTCCCATCTTCACGTCGATTGGACGAAACGCCACATGGTTCGACTTGATGAGCTCCACTTCCTGTCGCGATGAAAAACCCGACGGATCTTCGGTGACCGTGAACCGGCAAACGCGATGGGCGCGGAAGTCGTTGGTCAACATCGCGCCTTGCCAGTCCGCGGGCAAATGCCGGCCGCTGGCGATTTCCAGGCCGCAGTGTTTCGGACTGCCCGGGTTCAAGCCGCTCACGAGCCGCTTGGCACCCGGAGCCGTGACATAGACCGCGCCCGGGAAAACGTAGTTGATCCCTTCGCCATACGCGCCGTCGGTCGCGAAGTTTCGGCCCCACCGGTCAAAGTGGTGCCCCCACGGATTCACAAATCCGTAGCAGAGCACGTCGAGCTGCTGGGTTTCCGGGCGGAACCGCCAGATGCCACCGCCATTGAGCCGTTTCACGCCATAGGGAGTCTCCACATGGCTGTGGATGTAAATCGACTGGTTCATGTACAGGCAGCCATCGTGTCCCCACCGCAGCGTGTGGAGCAGATGATGCGTGTCCTCGGTGCCGAACCCCGACAGCACGATCCGCGACTCGTCGGCCTTGCCGTCCCCGTCGGAATCGCGAAGGTGTACGAGATCGGTGCTGTTGGCGACATACACGCCGCCATCGCCCGGCGCGATGCCCGTCGGGATCAACAGCCCATCGGCGAAAACCGTCGTCTTGTCCGCTTGGCCATCCTGGTTGGTGTCCTCGAGCACCAGGATCTTGTCCGTCGCGGCCTGGCCCGGTTTGATTTGCGGATACACTTCGCTGGAAGCGATCCAGAGCCGGCCCCGGGCGTCGAAGTTCATCTGGATCGGCTTCGCCATCATCGGATCGGCGGCCCACAGATTCACTTCGAAGCCGTCGGCGACGACAAACGTGCGACGCTCGATCTCGGGGTCGGTGGGCGGAATATCTTTCAGATTCCGTTGCCCGCGAGCGGTCCCGCAGCAGAGGACGCCGAGCACGAGCACAGCGGCGACAGGGAAACGGCGAACAAACCAACGCAGCATGGTGCGCACCTTGACTGGATACGAGGCGAAAAAACAACGCCGGCGCGAACGCCAGCCGTCTGCCCCATAAACTACTCGATCGCGCCCGCCGGGAACAGTTCGACCCGCGTCTCGCCAAGCAAGCTACTCTCCCGACTGTCCACTTCTCATTTTGGAAACGGCCCTCCAGAATACGGCGAAGGAATCCATCGATGAATTGTCCCTTCGCGCACCCAAATCCCCCCGGCGGCTCGTCGCCATCCGGCAGTTCACCCGAGTCCGGTGCATCCCAATCCAGTCCCTCCCAGTCCGGTTCGCCCCAGTCCGGCTCGCCCCAGTCCGGCTCGCCCCAGTCCGGCTCGCTAAGGTCTGGGCCGCCAATCTCCGGGGCGTCCGTCGAGTCGACGGGTTCGGCAGGGGTGCCGGGTTCGGTGGCGACGGTTGATATCGCCGAGTGGTCAGCGATCGCGCGGAGAAGCCTCGCAGAGCTCTTCTCCGAGACGCCTGCCAGCACGCTCGACAAGGTGGTCCGAACGCTGAGCTGGCGCCGGTTGGAGGCGGGCGAAATCCTCATGTCGGAAGGGGAAGCGGCATCCGAGGTGTTTGTGCTGGTGGCCGGCAGTTGCGGCGTTTACACCCAAGACGCCGAACATCGCTATCAGCGGATCACGACCGTCGACACGGCCGGCGCTTTCTTCGGCGAGCAAGCGATGCTCGACAATCGCCAGTTTCGCAGTGCCTCGGTGCTGGCGCTGGGACCAGTGGGCGTCGCGGTGATCGCGGGCGATCGGTTCCGCGAGCTGCTGAGGTCGGACGCGGCGGCCCGCGACCGGCTGGCCGATCGCGCGTTGACTTATGCCCGCAACAAGCTGCAAGCGTTGGCGGCGGAATTGGTGGAGTTGGCGAATCGGGCCTTGACCCCCGCGAGCGCCGTATGGCAGGTCCCGGCCGGCACGCCGCTCTATCGAGCGGGCGAACGGGCCGACAAAGCCTATTTCCTGTTCTCTGGCGAAATCTCGCTGTTCCACGCCGGCTGTCCGGTGCCGCACGAGACGCTGCGTTCGGGGCTATTGTTCGGCGAATCCGAAGTGCTGGCCGGCGTTCCCCGCCGCGACGATGCCATTGCCGCCACCCCGGTGGAGGTCATGGCGATCGACGTGTCCGTGTTGGAATCGTGCAAGAAAGAAGGCGGCGCCCTGGGCACGATCCTGACAGCCCTCGCTTCCGCCCACGACCTCCCGCAATTGGGAACCGTGTACCGTTATCTGGCCCATGTCAACGACCAACCGTGCATCGTCAGCGATTACAGCCAACCGTCCGGTCTGCGGCTGCGAGTGCGATACTTTCCGCACGGTCCGAGGCTCGAAGCGGCTCGGCAGTCGATCGTTTCGACGCTCGCGACCACCATCAGCGGTCCGGGCAATAACCGCACGTTGATGCTCTCTCCGGACGGGACGCTGATCGGACTCACGGTGAAAGGTAGCTGGCAACAGTTGCCGGAAGCGATGGGCGTGTTGCTCCGTGGCGGCTCGCTGGACGAACTGCAACGGCAGGCATTCCAGTCCACCGGCTATTTGTTGGTGGAGAGCGCAGCCGAGCGGGCGCCAGCCGGCTCGGAAATCGTCTGCGCCTGCACGAACGCCACGGCCGCTTCGTTGCGAATCGCGGCCAAGCGAGCGACCACCGTCGAGGACCTGACGCGGCTCACCGGCGCCGGTGGCGTGTGCGGCGGCTGTCGCGCGCGGTTGCCCGTGTTCCTTGGAGAGTTCGAAGTCACTCCGTGCCGATTGCATGTCGAACCACTGGCGGTGGGCGCCATTCGCGCATCGCTAGAACCGCTCGACGCCGACGGTCTCCCGCCGGCGAAAGTCGGCCAGTACGTCCGCGTGGAAGCGTTGATCGACGGGCGGTGGGTCGGGCGGCCGTACACACTGACGGCGGCCGAGCCGCGCCGGTACGAGCTGGGCGTGAAGTTGGAACAAAACGGATTCTTCTCCAACTGGCTCCACTTGGCGCCGAACGGAACTTTGCTGCGGGTTCTGCCGCCGCAGGGAGACGTCTGTCCAGAGCCGGGGGACGCGCGGCCGCTGGTCTACGTGGTCGCCGGCATCGGTGTGACACCGGCCGTCGCCGCCGCCCGTTACCTGTCCGATCGCCGAGCGGTCCGGATCGTCTACAGTTATCGCGACGCCGAAGGAGCCGCGTATCTGGATGAACTGCGGCAACTCGCCGCCGCCGGCCGCGTGACGCTCGACGAGCATTGCACCGCCGAGCGTGGTCGGCTGGAGCCGATCGAGGTCGCCCGCCGACTCGCGGAACTCGGCCCCTGCGAAGCGATCGTGTGCGGACCCGGCGGATTCAATCGCGCGATTCTGGAAACGCTGCGAACGGTTCCCACGCTGACCGTCGCCGCCGATAGTTTCGACCATCCACAACGCGGCGAAGGTGCTCAACTGGCGCCCGGGGCGTGGCGCCAAAAGCCGTTCCAACCCGCGCAGCCGGCCGGTCCGCCCATTCCTGTGAAAACCGATCTGCCAGCGGCCGAACAGGCGGCGCAGTTTATTCGCGAGTTCTACGCGGAACGGTCAGGCGGCGGCGATTCCCGGCCCAGAATCGAACAAGCCCAGGAAGAGCTGGCTCGGACCGGCGTGTGGCAAAAGACGCCCGAAGAGCTTGGATTCGCCGCGCGAGTGGCATGGCGAAACGCGGAACGCTGCGTCGGGCGATTGTATTGGAAAGGATTGCATCTGCGCGATTGCCGGCAGCTTGAACATCCCGACGCGATCGCGACCGCGTTGTTCGAGCATTTACGGTTCGCGTGGAACGGCGGCGATTTGCGTCCCGCGATCACCGTGTTCGATCCGGGCACCCGCGATCGACCGGGGCCGCGGATCTGGAACCCCCAATTGCTGCGGTACGCCGGCATGCGGCTTCGATCAGGCCGTCAGATCGGCGACCCGGCTCAAAACGCGATCACCGAGCGGATCATGAGGCTCGGCTGGCAGCCGAGGGGCACCGAGTTTGACTTGTTGCCGCTGGTCATCGACACGCCGCTTCACGGACCGCGCTTGTACGAGTTGCCCGAGGATTGCCGTCGCGAAGTTCCGCTCTCCCATCCCCATCACCCGTGGCTGGCGCAACGCGGCCTGAAATGGTACGCCATCCCGGCGGTCGCCGACATGGCGTTGGATGCCGGCGGCGTGTTGTATCGTTTCATACCGTTCAACGGCTGGTATTTAGAGACCGAGATCGCCGCCCGCAATTTCACCGACGGCAACCGCTACAACTTGCTGCCGGAACTGGCCGAAAAAATGGGCCTCGACATTTCCAGCGAACGCACCCTATGGCGCGATAAAGCGATGCTGATGCTGCACGAGGCCGTCTTGCATTCTTATGACCGCGCTGGCGTGAAGATCGCCGACCATCATACGGTGTGCCACGAGTTTCTTGAATTCTGTCGCAATGAACAGACGGCCGGCCGCGAGCCTTATGGCAAATGGATGTGGCTCGTCCCGCCCTTCTCGTCATCCGCCACCGCTTTATATCAAGAGCCATTCCGAGATAAAGCATTCAAACCCGCCTACCGCTATCAAAAACCAGCTTGGTAGTCACTGAAACCCGAAGCCCGAAACCCGAAGCCGGGAACCGGGCCAGCCTGGAATCCGGAATCCGGAATCCGCCATCCGGAATCCAAAATCCGCCACTCGGAACGCCCGCCATCGGGTTCGATACCTTGGAGTCCCCCTTATGGTTTGCAGCCGTTCACTGATTCTCCTCGTCGCGGTCAGCGCAGCGCTTGCCGCCAACACGTCGGCGGAAGATCGCGATAAGGCGGGCGCGGGCAAGACGGCAGCCGCACCGTCCGCGGCGGGCCAACCAGGCGTGGTGGGCGTGGAGTTCCTGTACGAGACGGCGGCGTTTCCGCAGTGCCATGCAGCCACACTTGCGGAGACCTCGAAGGGGCTCGTGGCCGCTTGGTTCGGCGGGTCGGCCGAAGGCCGGCCCGATGTGGGGATCTGGTTCGCTCGACGGACGAACGACAGTTGGACAAAACCCGTCGAAGTCGCCACCGGGGCCGATGGGGTGAATGGCGCAACGAGCGACGCGACGAGCGGCACGACCAACGGCGCGACGAGCGGCACGACCAACGAGCCGGCCCCTAAATCGGCGGGCAAGGACAACAACGCCCATGCCGGCAAACGCTATCCATGCTGGAATCCAGTGCTCTTCCAATTCCCTGATGGGCCGTTGACCCTGTTTTACAAGGTCGGGCCAAGTCCGAGCACCTGGTGGGGCATGGTGATCGAATCGACAGATGGCGGCGCGACGTGGTCGGCGCCGCGGCGCTTGCCCGACGCGATCGCCGGGCCCATCAAAAACAAACCGGTGATGCTTCGCGATGGCCGCCTCTTGTGCGGTTCCAGCACCGAAGATCAAGGATGGCGCGTTCATATGGAATCGACGGCGGATCGTGGACGAACCTGGGAACGAACCGGCGTGCTTAACGACGGGAAGGAATTCGGCGCCATCCAGCCGACGATCCTCCGCACGGGCGAGCGCGGCGTGATGATCCTGTGCCGCGCTCGCGGCGTGGGCAAAGTGCTGGCCGCCAGCTCCGACGACCTCGGCCGCACCTGGTCGAAATTGACGCCGATCGAACTGCCCAATCCAAACTCGGGAATCGATGGCGTGACGCTCAGCGACGGCCGCCACCTGTTGGTCTACAACCATACGCCCAAGGGACGCAGTCCGCTCAATGTGGCGTTATCCCGCGACGGGCGCGAGTGGCAACGGGTGGTCGACTTGGAAACGGAACCGGGCGAGTACTCCTACCCCGCGGTGATTCAGGCCGCCGACGGCCACATCCACGTCTTGTACACGTGGCGGCGGCAACGCATCCGCCACGTCACACTCGACCCGGCTAAGTTGGCGACTCGCGACTAGAACCGGACGATTCTCGAAGCCCGGCGGCGACCTGGCTGTCGATGGGTCGATTCGGGAAAAAGGGGTTGCGAGCGGACCGGTCGTTCATCCACGAACACGGCCATTCGCGGGCCACTCGCGGCCACTCGCGCGCGGGCTGCTCGCGGGCTGCTCGCGGGCTGCTCGCGCGCGGGCTGCTCGCTCACCGGCTGCTCGCGCGCGGGCTGCTCGCACCGCCGTTCAACCGCCGGCATCCTCCAGTCCCGCGAGCAACGACGAGCCCACGCGG
>CAIXSC010000806.1 GCA_903921945.1 uncultured Planctomycetaceae bacterium | reverse complement strand
GGCGCCGATGGCGGCGGGACCGGCGGTGCGGCAGGCTTCATGGCCGCAATCGGCGGCATGTCAGCGACCGTCTGGTCGACCGCTGGCGGAGCAGTAGCTGGAACTGACGGAGGCGATGGCGCCGATGGCGGCGGGACCGGCGGTGCGGCAGGCTTCATGGCCGCAATCGGCGGCATGTCGGCGACCGTCTGAATCTCCGGCGGCACTCGGGGCGAACTGTCCTTGGCCCCCACCGCAGGCAGAGAGGCAACCGTCTGCCCACTCACGTCGGCCGGCGAAACCCCTGCTAACGGTTGCGGCGCTGGCGACGTCTGCGCTGGCGAAGTCTGCGCTGGCGAAGCGGCCGCCGCCGGGTCCGGGCCGAGCGATCCCACGGACAATCCCGGAGAAACGCCTCGCAAGTCCCCGGGACTGACTTTGATATCGAGCGTGCGCAGCAAAAGATCCGGTTGCGACAGCTCGCGGGACCGCGGCAGGAACCGCGACGCGCTGATCGTCGCCGTCACCGGTATGTGGCTGACATCGCTGGCGCTCGTAGCGTCGCTGGCATTCGTAGCTTCGCTGGCATCGCCGCGCTCGCGGGCATCGCCCGCCCCCGCGTTCAACTCGAGGGACCGCCCGCAAGCAACACACTTCGCCGACTTCCACGCGGCCGCATCAATCGGTTGACCGCAATTCGGACAAGCTCGCATCATGACGATCAATTCGTGAAAACGGATTTCGAATTCGGAAAACGATCGCCCCGCGCCAACCGTTCACTCGCCGGCACGCCGCCATCGTGCCGCCACTCGCAGGGCTTGGGCGTCAGCCACCGCCAAAGCCGACTCAACCGCTTGAGCCGCCTCCTGCGGATTATCCCCTGAAACCGGCGCTACACCATTGGACGGACCCAGAATGGTTTCTCGATCATAGCCGACCCACCGCGACGGTTCGGGCCCATCGAGCCTGACCCCATCGAGCCCGCCCCCTTCGAGCCCGCCATCGCCATCCGACGCCAACCGCGACCGTCGACCCGCGACACGCCACCCTCGCCAGAACTCCGCCATCCGCGTCGCGTTGACAGTTTCAACCCCGACAGGTTGAACCCCGACAGGTTGGCTGCCCACAGGTTGGCTGCCTACGAAATTCTCTTCGGCTCGAGGCTGGCTGATGGAACTTTGACCTTCCGGTCGCTCGGATGCAGGCGCTTTTTCTGTCGCTTTTTCTGTCCCTCTTTCTGGCTTTCTTTCTGTCGCTCCTTCTATCGCTCTTTCTGGCGGCTTGGCAGGCGGCTTTTCCAGTGGTTTCTCGAGCGGCGTCTCCAGCGGTGCAGTGGGCGTTTTGGATGGCGGAGTGGCAGGGCGGTCTAAGAGTGGATTGGAACCGCGTCCCGGTTCGCGGACCGGGTCGCCGATTCCCTCTGCCGTCTTGCGGAACTCCAGCACCTTGCGGGGAGGCAATCCGGGCTCTTGATGCAGGAGGCGATAGAGTCCGTTTCGGATCGGCGCCCGCCGAATACGTTCCAACAGCGCGGACAAGTCTTGCAATTCGGTCGCCGGCAGGATGGTTCGCTCCTCCTCGCGGTTGTCGACGCCGATTCGCACCAGTACCAAAACGGCTTCGTCGCGCTCGGACTTCTCTTCCACCAACGACACATCTTCGTAGCGTGTTTGCTGTATCAAGCTGGCGGGCACGGTTTCCACGACGATGACCGACTCGGTTTCGACGATCGCCGTCAACTCGCGTTCCACCGGAACAATACCGCCTCCCCGAAACTCGTCCTCCGAAATCGAAGTCGCGACCGTCGGCGGCGGATCGCTCTCGTTCAAATTCGTTCCCGACTGGTCGTACAGTCGGATGCCTTTGTCGTTCAGCACCGTCAGTTGGGTGACGATTTCGGTATCGGGCACACCCTGCAAGTACGATAGCGAATAGGTCCGTTGCAGAAAGATCCGAATCTGCCCTTCCGGCGCCGCGCCGTGCCGCACCTGCGGTTGCCCCTCGTTGTTCGGGCCCACTCGCCATACCACCTCATCGCCCGCGACCAGTCCCTGAAGCACGCCTCGCTGGCCATCCGGCCAATCCACAATCAAAGTGAAGTTCCGCCCCACTTCGAACTGCGGCGGGGCGAGATCGATCAGCGCGTCCCCGCCAATCGTTCCGACAATCTCCTGAGTCGGATCGGCCGGCAACAAGACGTCCTCTGGATTCTCTTCGTCGAACATGAAGACGGGCGGCGAGTTGCTCACCAAACCGGTAGCGCTCTGCAGGAACGTGCCGTCACGAATCGCGATCCGTCCGCCCCGCGATTCCATTTCGATCCGGCCCTGCGGCGCGAAGATTCCACAGAGCTCGACGTCATCCGTTTCGCTGAGTCCGATGTCGCCGGCGGCGGTCCGCGCGTCCACCGTCGCGACTTCGATCGCGATTGGCGGGGACGGCAATCCGGTCAGCGGATCCACCAGGGCGCCCGCGACACTTTGCGTGTCATGAAATCCAATCCCGCCAATTCCCTGGCCCGCGCGCAGGGTCGCGTGCGCCGCCACAATGTTCGGCTCTTCCGGTGACATGCCGCTGAGAATCCGGCCGCCCGCATCCACTGTCACCACACCGGTCGCCGTGCCCGCCGCGAGCACCCCGAGCGTCGCGGATCCACCTTGGGCCACCGTCAATGTCAACGCGTCCACCCCTTCACTGGCTGTCCGCACGGTCGCGCCGGCGCTGTAGAACGCGTTCTCGCCAGGCGCCAAGCCGGTCGCGCCCACCGCGATCAGAATCGTGGACGCCCCCGCATCCAGCCCGGCCACCGAATCCAGGAACACAGCCCGCGACACGTGCAATACCACGCCTCCCGCCGCGTACACCGTGGCCTCCAAACCGCGTACCGATACCGTGTCGAGCGACAACACGCCACCCAGTCCTTCACCCACCGAGGCATCGCCACTCGTACCGCGCAACTCCGTCGTTCCCAAACCGCCCGTCTGCACCACATCGCCCGTCGTCCGCAGCGTCCCGCCAAACGTCAGATCCCTAGCGTCCGCAATCGCGATTCGCCCCAACGGCGACTCCGCCCCCACCGCTCCCTCCAGCGCCACGTCGCCGCCCGCGGAGAACACCGTCAACCACCACCCGGCGATCGCATCCCCGCCCCCATCGCTCCCATCACCGCCGCCATCACCGCCGCCGCCATCACCGATTCCATCCCCCGGCCCGTCTTCTCCTGGCGGCGAGGTTCCGCTGTCGATCGTTTGATGGAACCGCACGAATCCTTGCGGGCTGGCGGTCATGTCCAGCGTCACATCGCCCGTCAAAATCACGCGACCTTCAACGTCGATGCCCTCGGCGAGCGTCGTCATTTCGGCGGCGGTGTAAACGGTGGCGCCAAGGCCGATCTGCGCAATGCCCGCCGCCGCGAACAAGTCGCCGTCCTCGCCCAACACGATCACGCCGTCGGTCCGTAACTCGATCCGCCCCGGTGTCGTGTACGCTTTGGCGCCGACCGTCGTATCGAGCGGCCGTTCGATCGTGATCGCATCGGTCGCTTGGAGGATCGCGTTGCCCACCACGGCGACCGGCTGTTCCAGCAATCGGATGGAACGCGTGGATAGGTCGAGCGACCCGCCGATGCCGTTTCCGCCCGAGCCCCGCAACGTCGTCTCGCCGCTGCCGCCGCTCTGGACCAAGTCTCCGGTCAGCCAAACCGTCCCCATGAACACGACGTCCCGCGCACTGCCGATTTCGAGACGTTGCAATGGGCATCGTTCGCCCACAACGTCGGCGAACAGAATGTCGCCGGTCCCTGCATTCAGCGTCAACTGAATCGCAGTCGGCTCGGCGCTGTCCAAAATGTCCGCGAAACGGATATCCCCGCCCGCAACCGAACCGCTGCCGTCATCCTCGACTCGCGTGTCGATGGACAAATCGCCGTTCAATCGCGTCCATCCCACAAACTCGACAGCCCCGCCCGCCGTCATGATCGACCCCGCGAGCCCAATCGACTCGGACGAGAAATACAGGTCACCCGGCATTGCCGGCCCACCCAGCTTCAAATCGCCCTGTTCAACGATCACGTCGTCGCCATCATCACCGAAAACCGACAACGACGCTCGATAGTCGGCGTCCAGCGTTCCAATCGCGATCCGGTCGTCGCCGTCCGCGCCGCAAATCACCAGCGATTCGTCCGGGTTGGCGAACTCGATCCGAGTCCAACTGCCGACCGTCAGCCGATTGCGTCCGGTTAGGTCGCCGCCCACGAGCGTCGCGTCGTCAGCCCCGTCGGTGAATTGGAAGTCGCGGCCGAGCGACATCAAGCCGTCTTCGATCAGTTCCACTTGCTCGTAGACGATCAACAACTGGTCGTTCGCCGCGACCGAGCCCGCGTTCATACCGACGGCCCGATGGGACACTGTGGCGTAAGGACCGCCTCCGACCAGTTGCAAACGATCGATGGGCGTCAGCCCAGTCGCTTCGACCATCGAAGACACCAAGCCATTCCCGGCACCGCCCGTGGTGGCCAGCTCCGCCCCGCCATCGAACTCGACAACATGCCCGAACGCCGACGTGGAAAAATCGAGCGTCAATTGGTCATCGCCGGATCCGGTCCGCACAACGATCCGCCCGTCTTTGATCGCCAGAAACGGAATCTCCACGACGTGGCCGTCGTCACTGACAACGGCGTCGGGCACATCCGTCACACAGAACACCGCATTCGGATCCTCAATGCGATAGAAATCGTAGGGGCGGAGCTCCTGCGTGGTGTCCGCGGAAATGACGAGACTGTCGTTCCGTCCCCCCGGTTGCGTATCGGCGATCACCAAGTCGCCTGCTTGCAAGGAAATGGAGTTGGTCGCGTCGGGCAACCCGAGATCGAACGCCAAGCGGCTCTCGAGCGGTCGCAACGCCAACCTTGCCGCGAACCGATCCGCATACGGCCGCTGTTCCTTGCGCCGCGCACCGCGCCGTAGACCCAAACCAGTGCGGCCCACCACGGAGCCCACCACGGAGCCCACCACGGAGCCCACCACGGAGCCAGCCGGGGAGCCAACCACGGAGCCAACTTGGCTACCCACGCTCACGTCGCGCGTGGCGACGCTCGGCATGACGGCAGAACGCCCCCAGCTCGCCGCGATCCAGCGGCGGAGCCCCATCGTCGCGTTCACGGCGGCGGCGAACACCCTGCGCGTCAAGCGTCGCTCGCGTCCACAGCGCGCCGAGTCAGCTTGGGCGGCAACTTGTTCCCCGTATCGCGTCATCGCAGTTCCCGCCTTCGCTTTCAACCGTATCGATTATTCCGGTCGCGTTGAGCGGTCCGGAGCCACACGTTCAAGTCATCAATCCGGCACGACACGGACGATCGTCACACCAAGCGCTGGAGTAGACATCGATTTTTGTTTTCGCCACCGCAAGGATTATCGGCCGGGCTTGCGAACGCCGCCAGCAATGAGTAGCCGGTCCGCGAAACTCGGGGATTTTTAGGGGGGATAACGGCATGATGATCGCGACTTGGCGACTCGCCTTACTTGCCGCACCCCCGTTCGCCACCGCGTTGATCATCGCGGGATTGACGCTGATTCCGCCGACAATCGCCCGCGCGCAGCCCCCCGCCTACCCGTCGACCGCTGCCACTCAGCGTTACGAACCCCGATCGGTAGGGCAGCGAAACTCCATGGGGGAAATCAAGGCCGCGGCGCAGTTCGTGCCCGCTCAGATATCCCCAGTCCCCAACACGCCAGTCCCGGACGTGCCAGTCCCCAATACGCCAGTCCCGAACACGCCAGTCCCGCTACCGCCGCCTCAGGAGCCGGTCGAAGGACTATCGCCCCAAGGGCTGGTGATGCCGGAAGAGCGGCCCATCACCTCGCTGTCCGCCGCGATCCAACCCAAGGCAACGAACCGAGTGCCGCCGGACTTTGCGCGGGCGCACTTTGGGTCGTCCCTTGTCAACGGTGACAGCCGCCCCTGGCACGACACGCTGTATTTTTGGGAACCGCCCTCGGTGTGCCATCGTCCGCTCTATTTCGAGGAAGCGAATCTCGAACGTTACGGGTACAGTGCGCATCCGATCCTTCAACCGGCCGTGTCGGGCGCTCGTTTCCTGGCGACCACCGCCGCCTTGCCGTACTTGATGACAGCCCAATCTCCGCGCGACTGTGTCTACACGCTCGGCCGCGACCGCCCGGGAAGCTTGGTTCCGCGGCGTCCGCACTATCCCGAATTACGGCCCGGAGCGGTGACGGCGGAAGCCGGAGTGGCCGCGGGCTTGATCCTGCTCATTCCTTGAAAGTGCGGCGGATCGCTCGCCAAAACCGCTTTCCCAACGGCTCCCAGTCCGCATCGATGCGAGCCCAACCATGGGCGCCGGGAAGCACGTACGGCTCGGGCGGAACCGAAAACGCGATTCGCACTTCGTAACGTACCCATTCCGCGGACTCGTCGACAGCCGAGAAGGCGTGCGGCATCGCGCCACCGCGTAGCGCGTCACCGCTGCCCCGGGTCGTACCAACCGGATCGCCCAGGCCGCCCCGCATCCGGCCAGGTCCAGCCTGCGAACTGCGTGTGTCGCTGCGGGAAACGTCGCTGACGGCGCCTGCGAGCACGCTCGCCGGCGCAGCGTCCAAACAGACCGTCGCCGACTGCCCGGCACGCACACTCGGCAGGTCGACGAGCGAGATCGACGCGTGCCCTTCGACTTCAGCGAGCTCTCCGACCTCGCAAATCGCCGTGCCCACTTCGAGATAACATCCAAGGTTACGGGACTCGAACGGCGAGCCATCCCACGCCGCCCCGGACATTCGCGAGCCCGGGGAACTCGCGGCGCCGGCAGCGCCCCACCCCGCGTCCCCGCGGCCTGCGTGACGCCGCGGTGGTTCCACGATCACTCCCGACCGTTCCGCCCGCAACACCAAGCGGGCGAGCTCATCCGATAGTTGCCGGTGTTGTTCGCTCAAGCCACGCAGTCGTTCCTCTTCCACAGGCAGCAGCGGCGCCAAACTCGCGTCGTTCGACAACCGCACCCGTAGCTGGGACACTCGCAGTTCTTGAACCGCCAGTTCCGCCGCGAGCGCCCGCTGTTCGTCGACCAACGGTTCGTTCTCCAAACGCGCGATCGGATCGCCGCTCGCGACCCGGCTGCCTGGGGAAAGGCGCCAAACGAGCGTCCCGGGAACGGTCACGTAGACCGGCTGCGCGGACGACAATTCCAAGACCACCGGAGCCCAGACTCGCCGGGGGACCGGTACGAGCCAAACAAGCGCGGCGGCCGCCGCCAATAGCACCGCGGCCAACGAAAGCCGGCGCCAACGCCACGGGCGCGGGCGCGCCGGCCGTCGCCACTCGCGATACATCGACATCGCCGGCGGCCCAACCGCCCCCGCCGCAACCACGACCGCCAAGATCTTCGACAAGTCCGATAGACCCAGCGGATACAGCGCGTCCGCCGTCCATCCCACCGCCGTCCAATAGAAAAATCCAACACACAGGACGGACAACAAGCCGTAAGCAGCCAAGATCCAGCGGAGCCGGGGCACTCCATCGACTCCGCCATGATCTCCGCCATCGTCTCCGCCACCTTCTCCGCGATCGGGTTCATGCCCCACCAGCATGCCACGAATCGATCGCGATAACGCGCGACGCGCTTCGGTCGCCAGGTTCGGCACTCCCGCCAGATCGGCCAGCACATAGTAAGCGTCGCCGCGCACCAGCGGATTGGCATTGAAGAACAGGGTGCCAATCGTGCAGACCACCATCGTTTTCAATGCCAACGCATGCCACAAACCGGGCTCCGTCATGCGCCATACGGCGACCGCCACCGCGGCCAGAAACAACTCGGCTCCCACCCCCGCCATTCCCACCGCCACTCGCCGCCAGCGGCTGGGCAATCGCCAAGCATCCGAGACATCGCAGTACAGCGCCGGCGCGAATACAAACAACATCGCGCCGACCGCATGGACGCGTCCGCCCCAGTGTGCCAGCAGCAACGCATGTCCCAATTCATGGCAACACTTCACCACCGCCAGCGTCGCCAACCACCACAGATTCGCGGCGAGCGCCGTCGCGATTCCAGGCGGCGACGCCCCGTGGGAGAACGGCCCGTTGGACACAAGCCCGCTGGACACAAGCCCGTTGGACACTGGCCCGTGGGAGGTCTCTCCGGCGAACCAAGCTTGGGCCCGCGGCAGTTCGCTTGCCAGCTCTTCGCTGTGAGTCGCCGCGACGAACGCCGCCCAACTTACCGCGACGAACGCCATCCACATGACGGGCGGCGTGAACAGCCAACCGACGGCCCTCGCTAGGCGTGCGACCGCGTCAGCCGCCCCGATCGCCGGCAAGCGAATCGCCAGGGGATTGGCGCATGCCAGCCACCAAGCGCGGCGCCGCGCCGCCTGTCGCCGCGAGTCCCATACCTGCCCCTGTCCTGGCGAATCGGCGAGCACCAACCCGTATTCGTGCAGTCGATGCAGGAACGATTCGAGCACCGGCGCCGACAACCGCTGCGGCGCGAAAACCCGTTCGAAGCGCGCACGCAGTTCCGCCACATCGATCTTCCCGTCCAGCATCCTCAAGACCGCGCATTCCTCGTCGCGCAGTTCGAAGTACCGCAACGCCACGGGATCGAACACCACCCATCGATCGACGGCCGCCGCCCGCTCAATCACTAGATCCGGACGCATCCGGACACGCAGCCGGCTCATCGCAACTCCAAAATCAACGCCGCTTTCATCCCCGGTCGCAACCGCATATCGCGATTGTCAACCTCCGCCCAAATCCGCACTTGATCGTTGATCGGATCGATTTCCGGACTGACAAACACGATCCGTCCACGATAGTCCCGCGGCTTGGCCAGCGGTTGGTCGAGCGGTGGGGCGCCGTCGGCCACTTTGGCTACGCGAATCGCGACTTCACGTCCCACAAGCTCCTGCCGAGCCTCTCGCGCCGCGAGAAATCCTTCGACCCGCAATCGATCAAGACGAACCACCCGCGCGACGGTTTCCCCCGGCTGCACCCACTCGCCACGCCGCCGTGGCAGTTCGACCACCATACCGGCCAGCGGCGTGCGGATCGTTCGCCGCTCCAACGCCTGCTCCGCCGCCTTCTTCTCGTTGTCGCGGATCGTGTGCGTCAGGGCCGCGATCTCCTGCTCGCGTTCAGCCTGCTGGACCTCCAATTCGCTGCGGTCGCGCACCAATCGTTGACGATTCAACTCCGTCTCGGAAATCGTTTTCGGATACTTCAGGTTGGTCTCCTCCGACCGCGCAAGTTCCGCGCGCGCCACCTCGCTCGACTTCTTCGCGTACCGCACGCTCACGTCGCTCGCGGCCCGCTTGGCCGCAATCTCCGCCTCGATTGCGGCCCGCTCCACCGCAAGACGCTCAACTTGATCCCGCATCTCCGCCAAAACGGCGTCCGCTTCCACCAACTGCCCTTCACGCACCGCCAAGCGCGCGATCACCCCAGCTTCGCTGGAGGGCACCGACGCCTCGTCCGCGACCTGGATCTCCGCCGACGGTATCTCGATCGTCCGCGTTTCCTCCTCGGCCCCCACCAACACCGACAGCGACACCGCCAGCGCGATCGCCATCGTCACCACCATCGTCT
>CAIXSC010000805.1 GCA_903921945.1 uncultured Planctomycetaceae bacterium | reverse complement strand
GTGCAGTTGCTCGAGTGTCAGTCCGCATTCGGAGAACTGATCGTCGAGCAGCCGTTTCCGGGAAATATCGCGCACTAGGTTTTCGATGCGGGAAGGGGCCGGATCGACGAGCGTGCGGCTGGCGCTTTCCACGGCGTCGGCGAGCATGAGCACAGCCGACTCGCGGGTTTGCGGCTTTGGACCCGGGTAGCGGAAGCTGGCTTCGTCGGGTTCCGCCGCCTCGGCGTCGTTTTCTTTCAGCTTCGCCGCTTGTCGGAAGAAATACTCGACAAGCGTGGTGCCGTGATGTTGTTCGATGAAGTCGATGATCGACTGGGGCAAGCCGTGTTGCCGGGCGAGGTTCGCGCCATCCTTCACATGCGCGATGATCACCAGCGTGCTCATGGCCGGCCCGAGTCCCTGGTGGCGGCTGGGTTCGGAGCCCTGGTTTTCGATGAAATAGTGAGGGGTCAGCGTTTTGCCGATGTCGTGGAAATAAGCGCCCACGCGAACGAGCAGCGAATTGGCGCCGATGGCCTCCGCCGCTGACTCGGCGATCGATGCCACATTGATCGAATGGTTGTAAGTTCCCGGTGCGCGGCGGACGAGTTCTTGGAGCAGTGGATGCCGCGGGTCGCCGAGTTCAAGCAGGCTCATGTCGGTTTGCACGTCGAATAGCCGCTCCACGAACGGGAGCAGCCCCGTCATCACGAAACTGGCGACGACGGCGCACAGTCCGTACCATGACGCGGCGCTGAGCAATCCGCCGACCATATTCGCGCGGGTGATTTGCGGCGCGGCGTCAGGGACTGGACCGGCGATCATCTGCGGCACGCCGTAGGCTTGGCCGAGCATCCGGCCGACACAGAGGGCGACGCCGAAGCTCACCGCGGCGACAGCGGCGCCGACGTAGATCAATCGTGTCCGTGTTCGTATCCGGCCCAACGCGATGACAGCGGCGCCGACCATCGCCACCAACACGATGAAGGGGGCCAAGTCGTGGCCGAGCGCAAGCGAGACGAGCAGCACCAGGGAGGCTCCGAGCAGCAAAGCGAGTTCGCGCGGGTAGGCAACCGCCACCGTCAACCCGAACAACGTGAGCGGGACGCCTTCAGCCCGCCATTGGTCGTGCGATAGGAACCAGCTGACGGCGACCGTGACGGCCGCGGCGCCGACCAGGGCGGCCAAGCGTCGTGTGTCGCTCAGCAAGCCGGGACGGGTGTGGTGAATGGACAGCCCACCAAGGGCGAACAGGCCGGCGTAAATGGCGAGACTGGCCAGTGAGTGACCCATTCGCTCGATCCAGCCACGCTCCTTCAGCACCGCGCGGTGCTCTTCCAACAACAACCGGAGATTGGAAACGCTGAGCGGCTTGCCACCCTCGGCGATGGTTGAACGTCCGGGCTGGAAAGCGTTCAATTCGGGCGCCGCCTCGACCTCGGCCGCCGCTTGTTCCCGAGCCTTTTGCGTCGCCTCCTCGTTGTAAACCAAAGTCTCGGGTAGCTGGTTCACCGGCCCCAACCCATCGGCGGCCAGCCGCGCCGTGTCGCGAGCGGCAGCCGGTTCCACGCCGGCGAGGGTCAGGGCATTGCGGAAACGGGCCTCAAGCCCGTTCTTGAAGTCATCCACCATGACCGCGTTGATCGGCACCAAGGTCGCCTGTTGCACATTGCCGGGCGGATGGACTTTGATCTTCTGCGGACGTCCATCGACATCGCGGTGGCGTTTGTCGATCGTGCGCAGCAATCCGATCATTTCTTGTTCGGAAAACACAACGCCAATCGCTTGCCTGAGCGTCGCTTCCCCGTTCTTTCCGGCGAACGCCGCCCGCAGTTCCGGAAGCAATCGAGCGAACTCGTTCGCTGCACCGGCGTTCGAGGGGCGCGATGCCGTTTTGGCCGCGGCGGCGGCTGTCGCGGCTGACACGGCCGGCAGTAAACCGGCCTCGCTAGCACCCGACGGTGGGCTTGCCGTGGACACGGCGCCGGCTGCCAGATCGCTCGCGGACACCGCTGTGCCCGGCGCGGTTCCCCCTTGAGCCGTCGCAATCGAGTCCGCCGGCACGGGAGGCGAACCACCGGTCGAGCTGGCTTGATGGCCGTCCGTGGCGATCACGGTCATGGGCGGTGGGGTGAAGGCTGGAATCGGAGAGGCTGGATTTGGAGAAGCTGGATTTGGAGAGGCTGGATTTGGAGAAGCTGGATTTGGAGAAGCTGGATTCGGAGAAGCTGGATTTGGAGAAGCTGGATTCGGAGTGGCTGGATTCGGAGTGGCTGGATTTGGAGAGGCCGGATTTGGAGAGGCCGGATTTGGAGAGGCCGGAATTGGAGTGGCTGGAATTGGCGAGATTTCGGCGGGAACTGGGATGGTGGCGGGAGTTGCGCTGTTTGCGGCCGTTGGTTTTTCCGCGGTGGTTGGAAGGCTCGCGGGCGTTGGTGGTGGGGTGGGGGGCTGGTTGTCCGAGGGAACCGGAGGGATGGCGGTCGTCGTTGGTTCGTTGACGGTCCCGCTCGCGGGCGCGGCACTCGGCAATTCCGGCCAGCGGGCGCGGAGTCCGGCGGGGATTTGCGCTAGGTTTTCGACTTGGATGAGTCGAAGGAGGTCGGCGAGCAGCGGGTCGGCGAGTTCGCGGAATTTGGCCGGATTGTTCGTGTAGTATGCCGGGGTTTCGCGAAATGCCAGCTGGCGTTTGTCGCGGGTTCGTTCCTCGTCGATGACGGAGAACGGAACGCGAGCGACGATGGCGCGCGTGGGAACGAATCCGGTGCGGTAGGCGAAGGGCGGTTCCCATCCGCGGGTGACGAGCCAGATGAAGGCGAGTCCGGCGAAGGCGATGGCGAAACGTTGCAGTCGCTCGCGGCTGGCGAGCGATTGCCAACCGCGGTGCCAGGGTGCCGAACGGGGGGAAAAGCTGGCGACGCGATCGGAACGGGTACGGATAGGACTGCCCGAGGCCATGGGAACGATTACCTCAATGGGCACGATGGCGATTGCCGCCACCCGCGCCTTCGTCGTAGGCCTCGACGATCGCTTGCACCAAGCGATGCCGCACGATGTCCGATTTTTCGAGCCTTACGACGCTAATGCCGTCGATACCCTGGAGTCGATGGACGGCGTCGATCAGGCCGCTACGGGATTGTTCCGGCAGGTCGATCTGGGTAACGTCGCCCGAGACGACGATTTTCGAGCCGGTCCCCATGCGGGTGAGAAACATCTTCATTTGCGAGACGGTCGTGTTTTGGCCTTCGTCCAGGATGATGAAGGCTTCGTTGAGCGTGCGGCCGCGCATGTAGGCGAGCGGAATCACTTCAATGAGATCTTGCTCCATGAATCGCTGGATCTGTTCGAACTCCATCATGTCGTGGAGGGCGTCGAGCAGCGGACGGAGGTAAGGATTGATTTTCGCTCGCAGATCACCCGGCAGATACCCGAGGCTCTCGCCCGCTTCCACCGCCGGCCGGCAGAGCACGATCTTTCGCACCGACCGGTTCTTGAACGCTTCGATTGCCAACGCCACGGCCAGGTAGGTTTTACCCGTGCCGGCAGGTCCGATTGCGAACACGACGTCGTGCTTGCGGATCGCGTTGACGTAGCGGCTTTGGCCCGGGGTTCGCGGTTTGACCCGTTTGGTCGTATGGCTAATCTCAACGACCGCCCGTTCCCAGTTGTCTCCAAGGCCGAGGGTGCGGGCAAGCACTTCCTCGACTTGGTCCACCGTCAGCATCCCGTGGCGCTCGGCTAGCCCTTTAAGTTCCTCGAGGGCGGCGATCGCTCGGGTTACCGCCTGTTCCTCGCCGGCAAGGTGCAGCGTTTCACCTCGATGCGAGATGGAGACGCCCAGGCGTTCGCGGAAGGTTCGCAAATGCTGGTCGCGTGTGCCGAACAAGCTCAAAGCCAAATCTGGCCGAGCCAAGGCGATGGTGGCGTCAATCATGCCTGGAGCGGGCGTCGCTTGCGACAACCCGCAGAGGACCGTGTAAACCGAAACATCATGGTGGGAATATAACCGACGGGCGAGGTCGGCCGCTATCCCGACGCACGAAATCCCCCATAGTGGGTGTTTGGCGTGGTTCGGTGAATGCCCGTTGGATGGTTGCGGCCCATTAACGGCGGCGTTCGCGGAGCCGGCGGCTATAGGCTTCGAGGGTGGCGCGCTCGTCGGGCGTCAAGCTGGAATCGCCGAATTGGTGAAGTTTGGCGAGCACTTGGTCGGCGCGGCGATCGAGATCGTCGCGGACCGGTTCCGGCGGATCGGGGCGATAAACCCGGAGTTCCCTTTCCCCGGGATCCGCATTGTCCTCCCAAGTCGCCGGTCGAGGGCGTTGACGCGAACGGTCGCTGCCAGCGCTTGTTCGAAAGCGTCGGTTCGTGAAGCGGGAAAGCCTGGGCAGTACGCCGGACAGCCAATTGAGATTCCAGCCGCGCAGATGATAGATGGCGGCGAAGGCGGCGCCTGCAAGGTGGACGTCGTACGCGACGCCGCTGATACCGCCAGCGGTTTGGCTCGCACCGTACAGGTTGTAGGCCACGTACAACATGCCGAGGACCCAGGCGGGCATCGGCAGGATCATCATGAAGAGGACTTGTTGTTTGGGGAAACGGAAGGCGAAAAGGACGACCAACGCCACGATGGAACCAGAGGCGCCGAGCAGTATGCCGTTGCCGGCGACTCCCGCGAATGCACCGTGTCGAAGCAGCCAGACGGCGCCGCTGAAGATGGCAGCCACCAAGTAGATGCGCAGGAATTCCCAGCGGCCGTACAGAGTTTCCAATTCGCGGCCGAAGAACCACAACCCGAGCATGTTCGAGGCAATGTGGCCGATGTCGCCGGGGTCGTGAACGAAGGCGTATGACAGCAGACGCCACCAGTTCCACGGCTCGCGGACTTCGTCGGTCGAGAGGGCGAGGAAACGGGTGAGTTCGTGGTTTTTGCCGCCAAAGAACATATCGAGCAGGAGCAGGGCGGCGTTCGCCAGGATCAGTCGCACCACGAAAGTCTGCGGCAGGCCGCTCGCGGCGCTGGTTGGCTCGTCGTCATCCCGGTAGTAGTCGCGATCGTAGATTCCCACGTGTGAAGCCGTTCCTTAGAGGCCAAGTATCGCGGCGGCACCGCCTCGAGGGTCGTTAAGTTACTCACAACCGTTAAAGCTTCACAATTTGCGGCCGTGCAGCGAAAACAGCCGCGAAGTGACATTGATTTAACCTAACACGTGAAAAGTTCGGTCGACGATACCTCTTCCAGAAGTCGAACATCGACGAGGCTGTGGCGCGGCGATCGACGGCGATCCGGAAAGGTGAGCGGCTGGCCAGGCGGGCACAGCCAAAATGAAGACCGAATGTCAATACACGGTTCATGGATGGGAGTGTAGCAGATGAAACTTTCGAAGTGGTCCCTTGGAGCGGCCGTCGCGCTGGCCCTTTGCGGGCGCAGCGTGGTCGCTCAGCAGTACGAATATGACGCCCCTGCGGCTTCGAACGGCCGCGGAGCGGCTGCCGTGATCGAAGACGACGCGGCGTACGCGACGCCGCCGGTATCCGCCGCTTTGGCGGGTTACCACAACGTCGCGGCTGGCGAAGAATGCAATTGTCCGCCGGTGGACGAATGTGCTCCGCCCGAGCCGTTCGAATTGTTCCCGAAGACCTGCCGCGGCATCAAGATTGGTGGTTGGACGCAACTGGGCACTCACACCCAGGAAAGCGTGGCCGACTTTTTCAATCAAAACCCGGGCACGGTGCATCTGCATCAGCAATACTTCTACATCGAACGGCAATTGGAGGCCGAGTGCGGAATCGACTTCGGTTTCCGGTTCGATGCGATCTACGGTATCGATGCGAATAACACCCAGGCGTTCGGCAACCCGCCGGGCACGTGGGATTACCAAAACGGCTTCGACTTCGGCATCTATGGCTGGGCACTGCCCCAGTTGTACGCCGAAATCGGCAACAAGGAACTGTCCGCCAAGATTGGCCACTTCTACACGCCGCTGGGCTACGAAGTCGTCACCGCGACGGGCAACTTCTTCTATAGCCACTCGTTCACGATGAACAACAGCGAACCGTTCACGCACACCGGCGTGCTCGGCAAGTGGGTGGCTAACGACAAGTTGACCGCCTACGGCGGCTGGACGCTCGGTTGGGACACGGGCTTCACGAACTTGAACCAAGGCAACAACTTCATCGGCGGCTTGAGCTACAAGGTGCTGGACGAAGTCACGGTCACCTACCTCGCGACCGGCGGCAACCTCGGCTGGATCGGCACCGAAGGCTATTCGCATAGCTTGGTTGTCGATGTTTTGCTGACGGACAAATGGCAGTACGTCTTCCAGTCCGACTTGCTGTCGACCCGGAATCCGGCTTTCAACCCGGGTGGGGACGTCGACACGATCGGCATCAACCAGTACCTCTTCTACACGATCAACGATCAGTGGAAGGCGGGTGCCCGTGTCGAGTGGTGGAACAGCAACGGCACCTCGATTAACGCGGCCACCTTTGGCGTGAACTGGAAGCCGCACACGAATCTCGTGTTCCGGCCGGAATTCAAACACGAATGGATTCCCGAAACCGGCTTCAGCCAAAATATCTTCGGGATGGACGCGATCATCTCGTACTAGGCCGGCGTGACGGATTCGCCGTCATGATCGAGCGCAAGTCCTGTGCCTGGGCGGCTTGGGTTTCCAAGCCGCCCTTTTTCGTTTGCACACCCGCCGTCGATTCGCCATGATGGGGCCATGATTGCCCGACTCGCTTTGCTGTTTGTCGTCGTTCCATTCGTCGAACTGGCGCTGCTGATGCTCCTGGCCGACGCGACCGACTGGAAAGTGTCACTTGCCCTGGTCGTCGCCACCGGAGTGGCCGGCGCATGGCTCGTCAAACATCAGGGCTGGCGAGTGCTGCGCCGGATCCGCGAGGAGCTTGCGGCGGGCCGTGTTCCCGCCGGGGCGTTGATGGACGGAGCGATGGTGCTGGTTGCCGGCACCCTGTTGCTCACCCCTGGAGTGCTGACCGACCTGTTGGCGATCGGACTCCTGGTGCCCGTCACGCGAACGCTGGCGAAGCGACGGCTGGTCCGCTGGTTTCAAGACAATTTTACGCTCGAAGTCGCCGGACAAACCGCGACCTTTCGCTACTCGCCGGAAGAAGCCGCAGCGGCGTCTATCGAGTCGCGAAACACGGACCCGCGCACCATCGACGGCCAGGCGACGGTGGTCCGGCAAATCAAATCGCGGTGACGATCACGCGTCGACCTTCAATTCGGACACGGCCATCCGCGATCGCGTGGAGAGCTTCCGGATACGCTTCGCACTCGGCGGCGAAGACTCGCGCTGCCAGCGTCGCGGGCGTATCGTCGTCTTGAACCGGCACCGCCCGTTGCAAGATGATCGGACCGTGATCGTACTGATTGTCCACAAAATGGACTGTGCAGCCGCTCACCTTCGCGCCGTGCGCGATGACCGCCTCGTGGACGTGATGCCCATACATGCCGGCTCCACAGAATGCGGGAATCAACGACGGATGAATGTTGACCACTCGATTCGTGAAATCGACCGGAATCGGGACGAATTTCAAAAAACCGCCCATCACCACCAACGACACGCCCGACTCGCGACACGCCCCAAACACCGCCTCGCCGTATGCGACATCGTCCGCGAACGCGGACCGCGTCAAGACTCGGGTCGAGATACCGGCCGCCCTGGCAAACTCAAGCCCGCGGGCCTGCGTGGAACTCGACACGACCAACCGCACCGCCAGCGGCAAACCGCCAGCCTGAATCCGTTCGAGCAGATTGCGAAGCGTCGTCCCGCCGCCCGAAATCAGCACGGCGATCGGCAACGGTTCGCCTACCGCTCGAGCCGCGTCGGGAAGTCGCATCGAGTCGCTCGCGATAGGGGATTGCGGATGGGAAGGCATGGGAGGGAGGCAGGTTTTTGGTTGTCAGTTGTTAGTTGTCAGTTGTCAGTTGTCAGGTTTCGGAATTCGGAATTCGGAATTCGGAATTCGTCTATTGGTTGCGAATGCGACTCGCAGTTTGCGG
>CAIXSC010000804.1 GCA_903921945.1 uncultured Planctomycetaceae bacterium | reverse complement strand
CGGCATCCGAGTGTCGTCATCAGAAGACTCGATGCGGCGCACAAGTTCGCTGGCGTCGATTCGTTCCGGCACAACGGCCCGCTCACCCGACTCTAGCCGCGCGATCGCCCCTTCCCGCGTATCCAACCGCAATCCGGCTTCACGTTGCTGATCATCCGGCCCATGGCAGCGGAAACAGTATTGGGCCAGAATCGGCCGAACTTCCCGTTGGAAATCGGGCGCCGTCGCGGCGGCGGGCAGCGTTCCGCCAGCTTCCGCCGGCAAGGAACGGTCCACCTTGGAACCATCAGCCGCTTGTTGACCGGACTGCTTCGGTTGGCCGCTTGCCGCCTGTTGGCTGTTTGCCGTTTGTTGGCCCTGCGAATGGGCGGCGACGAGCGTGATTAGCATGGCCGCCCACGATCGTCGAAAAGTCCAATTCAGCATCACGATTCGCCTCCCCGCGCGGTGGAACATCTACTCGCATCATAGCCCGGCGCCGGGAAACTTGGCAGACGCGCGGCGGTGGCGAATCGGCCGCCTTTGGCTTACACTCCGACCGCAATTCCCGACATCGCGTTTCTGAAAATCAAGGAACTTACCGGATGGCGAAAACCGGTCCCGTGCAAGTCGCGGTCGTGCAGATGACGTGCGTCCCGGAGAAGCAGCCCAACGTGGACAAAGCGGTCGCGCGGATCGGCGAGGCGGCCGCTTTGGGCGCGCAGATCGTCTGCTTGCAGGAACTGTTTCATGGACAGTATCCGTGCCAGACCGAGGACCACGCGCGGTACGCCGAGGCCGAACCGATTCCGGGGCCGTCCAGCGACGCGATTGGAGCGGCGGCGGCGCGGCACGGCGTCGTGGTCGTCGGTTCGCTGTTCGAACGTCGCGCCGCCGGGGTGTACCACAACACGGCCACGGTGCATGACGCGGACGGCCGGCTGCTTGGACTGTACCGCAAGATGCACATTCCCGACGATCCGCTCTACTACGAAAAATTCTATTTCATCCCGGGCGATCTCGGCTTCAAGGCGTTCGACACGCGTTTTGGACGCATCGGCGTCTGCGTGTGCTGGGACCAGTGGTTCCCCGAGGCGGCTCGGCTGACCGCCTTGGCTGGCGCGGAAATCATCTTTTATCCCACAGCGATCGGCTGGTTGCCGGACGAAAAGGAAATCTACGGCGCGAGCCAGCATTCGGCCTGGGAAACCATGATGCGCAGCCACGCGATCGCGAACGGCGTGTTCGTCGCGGCTCCGAACCGTGTCGGTCGCGAAGGCCGCCTACAGTTCTGGGGTGCGTCATTCGTGAGCGATCCGTACGGCAACGTGATCCGCCGCGCTTCGCACGAAGCCGAGGAAATCGTGGTGGTGCCGTGCGATCTGTCGCTCGTCGATACGGCTCGCACCCACTGGCCGTTCCTCCGCGACCGTCGCATCGACGCCTACGAGGGCCTTATGAAACGATATCTCGGCGCGCCGTGACGCGCTGGCTTGAGCAGCGTTGCCGAGGCCAGAGTCGATTGGACCATGAACGTCGCAAACGCGGCCGGTTTAAGCCGCCGAGCGACACTAAAAGCCACGGAAGATTCGTGTTCACGGGAAACCCATAGAAAATCGACTTTTGTCTATCCGCTCTCGTCTGAGTGATCCGTGAAAAATCTCGACCGACTCGGCGGATCGAGTCGCGCGCATTGAATCTTGTCTATCAACGAGACACTTTGTCGGAATCGGCCGAGCCCATCCTTTTGTCCCACGATTCGCATTTGGAAATCGCCATGGAGTTCCCGCCGCGTTTGTCCCCGGAATCAGCCGACACGGCCACGCGTACTTCCGCACGCGAGACTCCGGCGGCTTTGGGCTATCGCTGGCCTGCCGAATGGGAACCGCACGCCGCGACGTGGTTGTCATGGCCGCACAATCGCAATTCCTGGCCGGATGCTTTCGAGCCGGTGCCGGGCATCTTCGCCCGCTTCGTGAAGACGCTCGCTCGCTTCGAACCGGTTCATGTGCTGGCGGGAGGCGCGGCGGTGCGGGCGGAAGCCGAGTCGCTGGTGGGGGGAACGCCGAACGTCACGCTGCACGACATTCCGACCAACGATGCGTGGTGCCGCGATCACGGCCCGACGTTCCTTGCCGCCCCGCCGGGCGCTCCACCCGCCCTGATCGATTGGCAGTACAACGCCTGGGGCGGTAAGTATCCGCCGTTCCATCACGACAACGCGGTCCCGGAAAAGATCGCCGCGTTGCAAGGGCGGCGGCGGTTTGATCCCGGCATCATCCTCGAGGGCGGCGCGATCGACGGCAACGGCCGCGGCACCATCCTCACCACGGAACAGTGCCTGCTCAATCCCAACCGCAATCCGCATCTCGGCCGAGCGGATATGGAACGGTATCTCGCCGAATATCTAGGCGCCCGCAAAGTCATCTGGCTCACCGGCGGCGACATGGCTGGCGACGACACGGACGGCCACATTGACCAGCTTGCCCGCTTCGTCGACCCGCGCACGGTCGTCGTCGCTTGGGAAGACAATCCCGAGGATGAAAACTACGAGCCGCTCCAACGCAACTTTTGGGAACTCCAATCGCACTCCGATCAAGACGGCCAGCCACTACGAGTCATCCCGCTGCCGATGCCAAGTCCGCTGCTGCACGATGGCGACTCCGAACAACGCATGCCGGGCAGCTACTGCAATTTCCACATCGCGAACGGTGTGGTGATCGTGCCGCAATTCGACGACCCGCATGATCGCGTTGCCCGCGAAATTCTCGCGCGGTTGTTTCCCGATCGCGAAATCATCGGCCTTCCGGCCTTCGACCTTGTCTGGGGACTCGGGGCCTACCACTGCTTGTCGCAGCAAGAGCCAGCGTAGCCAGCGCGGAATGCGTTCGTTTCCCGCCGAGCCGGAGGCGACGGCCGGGATGGAAGCAAGATTGCCGGCTGCCAGGCCGATCGGCAAGAAGCCCGGCCAAGCCCGGCCATCGCCCACGACGCGCCGCTGAACAACGCAGCGCTGAACGCTGACGCGATCCACCGCTTGTTCGTTTGCTTTTTTCATGTCCGAACGCATACCATGGCAACGGCGGGTCGGAGCGGATCGGGACGAGGGGTGTTCGGCGTGCCAACGCCGCCTCGTCCTTGATCGGTGGGAGCCTTGATCGGAGCATCCAAGCCCCATGGAAAACGGCTCGCCGCCGCCAACGTGGTTTCTCTTCTTCGGACGTGGATGGAGGTTCTTCCGATGCGATTTTCTCCCAGACTCACAACCGTCTTCCTGGCAGCTGCGGCGACCTTTCTCGCGATGGCGTTCGCGGGAACAACATCGTCGCACGCTCAGAATCCGAACTACCCAGGCTACTTGGGCGTCTACGTGGTCTCGGACGGCGAGGGCATGCGAATCGACAGCTTCATCCCGCGCACGCCTGCCCAGCGGCTTGCCGCCCAAGGCGGCATCGGCCGCTACGACACGATTCTCCGGCTTGGTGGCCGGGCCACTCGCAGCATGTCGGAATTGAAAAATGCTCGCGACCGCATTCCGATGAATATGGAAGCGAAAATGGTGCTGCGCGATCGCTCGGGCGATGTCTATCACGTTTGGATCAGCCGCAATGTGGCTGCTCAAGCCGCTCGTGGCGGAGTTTACGGAGCGGCTCCCAAGGCGATGCCTGACACCTTCCACGAAGGCGGTCGCGGCGAAGGCGGCGATGAGAATTTCCGCGAACGAACGACTCCCAACCTTGGCGATGCCGACGGCAGAAACGATGATGAAGGCAACTTCCGCGAACGACGACCCTAGCTAGCTCGCCGACCGGCCCGCCCATCGACCGACGCCCCACCTTACGGGCCTGCCTGCCGTTGGGTCCGCCTGCCGTTGAGCCTGCCTGCCGTTGAGCCTGCCTGCCGGATAGGCTGGCCGCCGACTGCCTGCCTGCCGGATAGGCCACTTGCCGACTGCCTGCCGACCGGCCGGCTCGCCGATGGTTCCGCCGCGAAGTTCGACCGCGTCCGCCCCGCCGACCTTCGCCGAGATTGTCCATGCCCGCCACAACCGCGACTCGCCCGCAACCGCTGTCTTGGGTCAGCCTGGGGACAGGCGTGGTCCGAGCGTTCCTGGCCGTGTTCGCGGCTGTCGTCACGCTGCTCGATCCGTTGGGATTCCGGCATGACGCGGTAAGCGCCGAGCCGATCAAGTTCGCGCGCGACATCTTGCCAATCCTGTCCGACCACTGCTTCCATTGCCACGGGCAGGATGAAAAGACTCGGGCGGCCGGACTCAGACTCGATACGGCCGCCGGCGCGCTTCGCGAAACCGACCGCGTGATCGTTCCCGGCCAGAGCGCCGCGAGCGAACTGGCACGGCGCCTCGTCTCGACCGACCCCGACGAAATGATGCCGCCTCCGAGCGCGAAACGCCGGCCCACAGCCGCTCAAATCGCGCTGCTCCGGCGCTGGATCGACGAAGGCGCCGCGTGGGGAAAGCACTGGGCCTTCGAACCGATCGAGCGTCCAACGCCGCCGACCGTCCGTGATACGACGTGGCCGCGGCATCCCATCGACCACTTCGTGCTCCGCGAACTCGAAAACCGCGGTTGGCGTCCTTCCCCCGAGGCTTCACCCGCAACGCTCGCCCGCCGCCTCCACCTCGATTTACTCGGCTTGCCTCCCCATCCCGAATCGTTCGCCGCACGCTCGACCGCCGCGGAATCCCAGCATGACGCCGACTATCCAGCGATTGTCGATCGCGTGCTCGCGTCGCCCCATCTTGGCGAACGACTTGCGTGGTTTTGGCTCGACGCCAGCCGCTACTCGGACACGGACGGCTACCAGGGCGACGAAACCCGCACCAACTGGCCGTGGCGCGATTGGGTCATCGAATCGCTGGGACGCGGGATGCCGTTCGACCAATTCACTCGCGAACAGTTCGCCGGCGACCTGCTGCCCAATGCCACCGCTGACCAAAAATTGGCGACCTGCTTTCATCGCAACCACATGACCAACGGGGAGGGTGGCCGCGACCCCGAGGAATCACGGATCGATTACGTCATCGATCGCGTCAATACCACCGGCGCTGTCTGGCTCGGACTCACCTTGGGCTGTTGCCAATGCCACAGCCACAAATACGATCCGATCACCCAGGTCGAGTACTACCAACTGGCGGCGTTTTTCAACAGCATCGATGAAACGGGTGCCGCCGGCCGCAACGCGAAACCTTACCTTGCTTACAGTTCGCCGCGGACTCCGCGTGCCGTCGCCGCGGCCCAGTCCTGGCTCGCCCAACGCGAGTCCGATCGAGAGGCCGCGCGGAAAGCCGCCGAGCCCGCCTTCGAACGCTGGTTGTCCGCACAAATCGCCGCCGCCGGTCCGGAGTTCGCCACCTGGATTCCATTCATCGGCGAGCAACGCTCGGCGTCCGCCGGCTCGCAACTCGAAACACTGCCCGATCGCTCGCTCCGAGCCGACGGTCCCGATCCGTTCCACGAGGACTATCGCGTGATGGGACGGCCCGGCACGCTGGCGAACGCTCGGACGGCAACACCGACGGCCGTGTCAACTGGAAACACGGCGGAGCCGACATCGCCCACCCCGCGACTCCAACGGATCACCGGCCTCAAGCTGGAAGTCTTCCCCGACGCCGCTCGTCCGAAAGCCGGCCTGTCCCGCGCCGAATCGGGACATTTCATCCTGACCGATATCAAGGTGCAAATCCGACGACCGGGCGGTTCCCAAGCGCGCGAAGCGATGCCCGTCGGCGCGATCGCGTCGTACGCGGCCGAGCCCGGCAAGAACGGCGGCTACGGCGACATCCGCCACACGCTCGACGACGACCCGCGCAACGGCTGGGCGACCTTCGGAGCCGAACCGGACAAACCCCAGTTCGCGGTCTTCGCGTTCGCTGAACCGATCGTCTTGGCCGACGACGAGGAACTGGTGCTCGAACTGCAGCACCGATCCACTCGCGGACACGCCAACATCGGCCGCTTCCGCTGGTCGCTCACCGACCAGCCGGGTTCCGCCGTCAGGTCGCTCGATCCCTCGCCGCTGGAACAATTGTCGACCGCCGCGCCCCGCAGTGTGGCCGACGTCGACACCAAGCTGCGTTCTCGCCTGTTCGATCAATTCCTCGCGGACGAACCACGATACCAACGCGCCGACCGCGCTGCCCAACGCGCCGCCACGCAACTCGCCGATGCCAAGAAAGCCGAGAAGGTCGATGTCATGGTGCTCAGCGAACGCGCCGAACCGCGGCCGACGCACCTGCTCGTCCGCGGCCAGTGGGACAAGAAGGGCGAACTGGTCGTCCGAGGCGTTCCCGCCGCCTTGCATCCGTGGCCCGCATCGGCCGCGACATCCGCGACGACGGCCACGGCCACAGCGGCGACGGCAGCAACGCCCTCCGCAGCCACCGCCATTGCCCGCTCCACGAACATGGCGTCGGCTGTCGCCAATCGCTCACGCTTGGAACTTGCCGATTGGCTCACGGCCCGCGAGAACCCGCTCACCGCGCGTGTCTTGGCCAACCACATCTGGCAACTACTGTTTGGCGAAGGGCTGGTGCGAACCCCGGAGGATTTCGGCTTGCAGGGCGAACGGCCCTCGCATCCCGAACTGCTCGACTGGCTTGCCTCGGATCTGCTCGATAGCGGCTGGGACGTGCATCGTCTGATCCGCTCGATCGTCACCAGCGCCACCTACCGGCAAAGTTCGGACATGGGACGTTACCCGACCGCGCCGGCCGCCACCACGGCTGGGGCCGATCCGCGAGTCGAGGATTCCGAGAATCGTTGGTTATGGCGTGGAGCTCGTTACCGGCTTCCCAGTTGGATGATTCGCGATAGCGCCTTGCAGGCCGCTGGCTTGCTGAACCCGGCCATCGGCGGTCCACCGGTTCGTCCGCACCAGCCGGCGAGCGTCTGGGAAGAGATGTTCATGGGGCGTTTCAAGTACGAACCGACCGAGGGTGGCGAACAATACCGGCGTTCGATTTACGCCTTCTGGCGCCGTTCGTCATCGCCGGCGTTCCTCTTCGACAGCGCGCAGCGGCGAGTCTGCGAACTCCGCACGCCCCGAACCAACACGCCGCTGCAGGCGCTCACGCTGCTCAACGATTTAACCTACCTCGAGGCGTCCCGCGAGCTCGCTTGGCGAACGTTGACCGCGACAGGCGAATCCTCCCGGCTCGCACGGTTGACGTCGCTCTGGCGTCGCGTGCTCGGACGCTTGCCCACCGCCGACGAACAGGCGGTGCTCGAGCGCGAGTGGCTCCGAGCCCATTCGCACTACAATGCGTCTCCTGATGAAGCGCGTCGGTGGCTTTCGCATGGCCAAGGGACTGTCGATCCGGCGAAACAAAGCGACGCGACGACGGCGGAATGGGCGGCCTACGCGGTGGTGGCGAGCATGGTTTTCAATTTGGACGAGGCGATCACTCGGCAATGAACCCACACGACCCCGCGCTCGCGACCACGCGACGGTATTTTCCCCGGAACGTCGCCCACATGGAGCCAACAACGGACGATACAAGCGACGCGCTCGCGGCCACGCGACGGTATTTTCTCGGACGTTGCACAGGCTTGAGCTTGGGCGCGTTGTCCGCCGCCGAGTTGCTTGGCGAACGCTCGTTCATGCGCGGCACGCGGGCCGGATTCGCGGCCGCCGCCGAAGTCACTCGCGACGAAACTGGCCGCTTGCCGTCGCTCCCGCATTTCCCCGCGCGTGTCCAGCGAGTCATTTACCTCACGCAGTCGGGCGGCCCTTCACAATTGGAACTATACGACGAAAAGCCGGGGCTCGAATCGTGGGCTGGCCAAGAGCTACCCGACTCGGTGCGTCAGGGCCAGCGGCTCACGTCGATGACCGCCAACCAAAAACAGCTCGTCATGCCGTCGCGAGTGAAGTTCCGCCGCTGCGGGTCGAGCGGCGCCACCGTCAGCGAGTGGCTGCCGCGGATCGGCGAAGTGGCGGATGACATCTGCTTCATCAAGTCGATGCGGACCGAGCATATCAACCATGCGCCGGCGATGACGTTCATGCTGACGGGACATCAGATTCCGGGGCGGCCGAGCGTCGGCGCTTGGGTGAGCTACGGGTTGGGATCCGAGAACCGCGACCTGCCCGACTACATCGTGCTCGTGTCGAAGATGCAGCGGCCGAGCGACCAGCCGCTATACGACTACTATTGGGGCAGCGGTTTTCTGCCCACCCGTTATCAAGGTGTGCGGTTCCGCAACGCGTCCGAGCCCGTGTTGTACTTGAACGATCCGGCGGGGCTGCCGCGGACACTTCGCCGCGGGATGCTCGACGGGCTGGCCGAATTGAACGCGCGACGCCAGCAAGAGGCGGGCGATCCGGAAATCGCCACGCGGATTCGCCAGTACGAGATGGCGTACCGGATGCAAGTCTCCGTCCCCGAATTGGCAGATTTGTCGGATGAAACCGAGGAGGTCTTCCAGCTTTACGGGCCGGACGCGCGTCGGCCCGGCTCGTATGCAGCGAACTGCATTCTCGCGCGGCGGCTCATCGAGCGCGGCGTGCGTTTCGTGCAACTGTTCCATCCCGACTGGGACCATCACAGCCGCTTACCGTCCTGGTGCGTGGCCCGCTGCCGCGACACCGACCAACCCACGGCCGCGCTGCTGCGCGATCTCAAACGTCGTGGACTGCTCGACGACACGCTGGTGATCTGGGGCGGCGAGTTCGGCCGTGGAGTCGCCGGCCAAGGCGATTGGAAAAGTCCCGAAGCGGGACGCGACCATCATCCACGATGCTTCACCATGTGGCTCGCCGGCGCCGGTGTTCGCGCTGGCTCCACCTACGGCCGCACGGACGATTTCAGCTACAACGTCGCCGAGAATCCCGTCAACGTCCATGACTTGCAGGCTACCGTCATGCATCTGCTGGGCGTCGACCACACACGGCTGACCCATCGCTTCCAAGGCCGCGACTATCGCTTGACCGATGTCCATGGCGATGTGATCGAAGGGCTGCTCGACTTCAATGTCCGCGCCTAAAGATCTTTCGCGAAGCAGGTCATCGAACTTCCACAGGGCGTGGCTCGGACAGCATGTGAACCGCAGCGCGATCCATTCCCTCCCTTTCAACTTCCTCTCCCTCAAAAACTCGAATGGATCGACACGATATCGAACAATGGGCCCGCGAACTGTTGGCGGGCAAAGTCACGCCAACGCAGTTGGCGGACGCGCTGGCCGGCTTTCGACCACTATCCGCCGAACTGCCCGACACCACGCTCGACCTGGATCGGCGCCGTCGCTGCGGATTCCCCGAGGTCGTCTACGGCGAAGGCAAGTCGGTGGAGACGCTCGAACGGATTTTCGATCGCTTGCTCGCCGAGCGGATCGATGTCTTTTCCACGCGGATCTCGCCGGACAAAGCCGAACGCCTCCAGCCTCGCTTTCCCGCCATGCGATACAACCCAGTCGCGCGAACGCTGCGGATTTCTCCAACAACCGCGGCGGCGACGGCAAGTGCGGCGACAACAAGTGCGGCGACGACAAGTGAACTCGAATCGGCCAGCGAATCATCGCCGGTCATCGAGCGGTGCGGGCGCGTGGTGGTGGTCACGGCCGGAACGAGCGACCTTCCCGTGGCGGAGGAGGCGCGCGAGACGCTTGACTGGATGGGCGTCGACGTGGAGATGGTGCATGACGTCGGCGTGGCCGGGCCGCATCGGCTTCCCGCACAGCTCGGACGCTTTCGCAACGCGGACGCCGTGGTGGTTGTGGCGGGAATGGAAGGGGCGTTGCCGAGCGTGGTTGGCGGCTATGTCGATTGCCCGGTGGTTGGTGTGCCGACGAGCGTCGGTTACGGAGCCAACTTCCAAGGCTTGTCGGCGCTGCTGAGCATGTTGAATAGCTGCTCGTCGAACGTGGTCGTGGTGAACATCGATGCCGGTTTCAAGGGTGGTTACGTCGCCGGCATGATCGCGCGCGGCAAGCGAAAGCCCGCGTCATGAGCAAGGGGGACTCGACGGGTAGATCCAGGGATGCGATGCGGGACGATTCGCCGCAATGGATCGCCCACTTGCCCGTGTTGCCGCCGCGCGAGCGGGACAGCCACAAAGGCGATTACGGCCGGATCTTGGTGATTGGTGGATCGGTCGGAATGGCGGGCGCGATCGGCTTGGCGGGCATGGCCGCGCTGCGTAGCGGCGCGGGATTGGTGAAGCTCGCGGTCCCCGCCTCATGCCTCCCGACCGTCGCCTCGTTCGAGCCGTCCTACATGACGGTTCCGCTTGCGGAAGATTCGCGGGGCCGGTTGAGTGGCGCTGCGCGGGAGCAGATTGGCGAACTGGTCGAGGAAGCGACAAGCGTGGCGATCGGACCGGGGCTGGGACAATCGGACGCGCTGGTCGACTTGGTGGAGTGGCTGTTTCAAACGTTTCCGCGGCCGCTGGTCGTCGACGCCGACGCTTTGAACGCCCTGGCCAAGGGCAATCGGTTGCGCGGCCACGTGGCCCAGCGAGTCGCCGCTGGCGCCGGTCCACGCGTGCTCACGCCGCATCCGGGGGAATTCCGCAGGCTATGGGGCGGGGCGGCGGACTCTCGCGAAGATCAGCAGCTTCAGGCGTTCGCGCTGGCGAAGCAAACAGAGACGGTGATCGTGCTCAAGGGATCGCGGACGTTCGTTACCGATGGCCGGCTGGCATACGTGAATCGAACCGGGAATCCGGGGATGGCGACAGGTGGTTCCGGCGATGTGCTGACCGGAATCACCGCGACGCTACTTGCCCAACAGTTCGAATGGCGCGGCGGGAAGGCGCTGGGGGCAGCGTGTCTGGCGACCTACTGGCATGGGCTGGCAGGCGACCAAGCGGCAGCCGAGCTCGGCGAGGTTTCCCTGATCGCGAGCGATTTGCTACGCTTCCTGCCAGCGGCGATTCGCGGCGGCCGGGATGCGCGAGCGACCAGCGACCCGCGAAGCCCGTGACTTGGCCCAGGACCGAGCTGTGAGACAGATTCGACAACGGATACTCGACGCCGCCGACTTTCCCGCCGACCTGCGGGGCGGGGCGCTGACGATCGGCAACTTTGATGGGGTTCACACGGGACACGCCGAGATCATCGGTCGCTTGCGGGCGTTGGCGGCGCGGCTGGGTGGTCCAGCCATCGCGTTCACGTTCGATCCGCCACCCGCGGCCGTCCTCAGGCCGGAAGCCCAGCCACCCGCGCTCACGTGGCTCGACCGGAAAGCCGAACTGCTGGCGTCCCTGGGACTCGATGCTTTGATTGTCTATCCGACGGACCGCGAACTGCTGGCGCTGACGGCCGACGAGTTTTTCGAACAGATCGTTCGGCGGCGTATCGCGGCAAGGGGGATGGTCGAAGGGCCGAACTTTCTATTCGGGCGCGGCCGTGGCGGCGACATCGGCCGCCTGGGCGAACTCTGCCGAGGTTGCGACATCGAATTGGAAATTGTGGCACCGCAAGAGCGGGACGGCGAATGGGTTTCAAGCAGCCGCGTGCGGCAACTTGTGCAAGCCGGCGACGTGGTCGGCGCCCGCCGATTGTTGGGACGACCTCATCGAGTTCGCGGCGCAGTGGTACACGGCGCGGCGCGAGGCGCGAAGATCGGCTTTCCCACGGCGAATCTCGCCGGTGTGGAACAGGCCCTGCCCAGTCCGGGGGTGTACGCCGGCTTCGCCTATGTGGAACACCGACAGTTCGGGGCGGCCATTCATCTGGGCCCGATCCCCACCTTCCAGGTCGCACAATCCGTGGTCGAGGTTCACCTGCTGGATTTCGACGGCGATCTGTACGGGCGGCAACTGGAAGTGGAATGGCTGGAGCAGATTCGCACGATCCGGCCTTTCGCGGGTGTCGAGGCGCTGCGTGCCCAATTGACGCTCGACATCGCCGCCGCCCGCGCGATCATCCATCGCTACGCGGAGACGGAATCGGCGGACGTGTGCCAAACGACGGGTAGGCAAGCAACGTCGAGCGACGACGAGCGATTGCCGACGGACACGACTTCGATGCCGCTGATCACGATTTCGCTCGACGCCAGTCTGCGAACGCGGGCGGACTTGTTCGAGCGATTCGCGCGAACCTTGGAGTTTCCGGCGTATTTCGGCGGCAACTGGGACGCCTTGGAGGAGTGCTTGCGGGATTTGTCGTGGTTGCCCGCGGATCGCGACATCCGGATTGTGGACGCTGGAGGCTGGTTGAGCGATGAACCGCCGGCGACGCGGGACGTGCTGGTCCCGATCCTTCGGGAAGTCGCCGAGCACTGGCGGGCCTGTTTGGGCCGTCCACGATTTCGCCATGAATCGCCCACCGATCAACCGCCCAAGTAGCGGTGGGCTGCGGACGAGCCCATGCTTGGCGGGGCGCGCGGCATGGTTGCAGTCGTCGAGCCCCTTGGGCGGGCGTACCGGTGCTCTTGCCCGAAACGGTCCGGCGGGTAGACTTCCTGTATCGGGAGAGGTGGCAGAGCGGTCTATTGCACTGGTCTTGAAAACCAGAGTCGGAGTAATCCGACCCAGGGTTCGAATCCCTGCCTCTCCGCTTAACACTTGTGCAGTATCTCGCTGAGTATCGCCGGGAATCGCACAAGTTACTAACTCGGCGGGAGTTGCATCCCTCGAATGCGAATCCCCGCCATTCGCGGCGCGTCCCGGCTGCGCCGCATTTTGTGCGCATCGTGCGCCGCTTTCTGCGCCGCTTTCCTTCGCGTCGGCTGCCCGCTCGAAGTCGGCATCAGTCACTTGCAAGTAGTGCTTCAAGGCAATGCGGGGAGTATTCCCAAGCCACGCGGTTACAACGTGGATCGGGTATTCCTTGGCCAGTTCGGTTTCTCGGCTTGCTCGCATCGCGTGAAACAACCGGGGCCACGATTATCCGCCACGTCGGATTGCAGACAGCCAACAGCCGGTCGGTTTCCTCTCGCGTGATGAACCGTTGTCGATCCTGCCGCATTACCGCTTTGGCCGACACTTCGGCAAACGGGTTGTCAGCAATTAGGTTCCGTTTCTTTGCGGCACGAAAGAACATTCGAGCGAATTGTAGCCGCTTGGACACCGAGGTCGGGGCCAGTTTTTGCGCCACTAGAAACATCTTGAAGTCTTCGGCATCGGCTTCCGTCACTTCGGCCAAGTCCCGATCCGCGCCGAAATTGCACCAGGTCGGCTTCCATCGGTAGATTGAAATTGAGCGATTCAAGCAGTTGCTCCACGCGGTACTTGATGCCGTAAATCCAAACCGGATGGCCAGTGGAGGACAGCATTGATGCGCAGCCGCAATCTGAGCGCCGCCTTGGTGTTGCTTGTCGTGTGTGGGTGTTTACCCGCCGGGGAAGACAGTTGGGCGCATTACCAAGGTGGCGGCATGTATCCGGCTCGCACGCCCTGCATGTCGCAGGATGGTTCCGTGATCGTCTTCTCCTCGCCCGGAACCGGCAACGGCGAAATCTATCGGATCAATCGTAATGGCTCAAACCCTACGCGTTTGACCACGAGCCAAGTGTTGGAAACAGATCCCATTTTTTCTCCTGATGGTTCGGTAATCGCTTTTTCTCGCGAGACCGATAACTGCCGACACATTTGGCTCATGGATCAAGATGGATCCAATCAGCGGCAGCTAACGTCGGGACGTGTGTTGGACGATGTTGTGTCATTTCCCCCGACGGTTCGCAACTGAATTGCTACCGATCACCGCTTTCGCTGGGCCACGGACGTGTTGTAACTCCTTACGCGGTCGACGTAGGGAGCGGACGGCTCCGAAAACTCGACGCTCTCCCCGAATATTCGCCGGATGGAAACACGATTGCGTACTCTCGAATCAACGAGTCTAAGAAATGCTACGAGATTTGGCTCATGGATGCAGACGGCTCGAACAGGCGGTTTCTTGTGTCCGGCCCCTCGCCCCGATTCTCGCCTGATGGAAAGACGATTTTGTATACGGAAGAGAACACGCATCCCGGCAAGCTATGGAAAATGGTTGGCGTCGACGGGTCCAACCTTCGTGACCTCGGAAAGGTGGAAGATTCAGTATTTTCAACCGATGGCAGGCACGTTCTTTGCCTGAGTCCAGAATGGCGACGTCGGCTCTAAGTGCTGGACATTTATGGATCGAATCGGAGGCAACTGGATGTCCCCGCAGGTTACGTGGATTTCCTCCGGAGTTGCCGCGATGGGTTCCTCTTCAAGGTCGTAACGAATGATCAAGTAGGTGATATCTACGTCGTCCATACCGACGATTGGAGAATTGAACATGTCGCTTCGATGCGGTCCCCAGCCGGGCCAGAGCGCTAGCCAGACGAATCGTTAGCCTCGTACGCCAGACGCTTCCGGAAAACGGAACCTCATAACGTCGCAGTTTACGAGTCACAGGCTCAATTGGGACGCGTACCGTGAGCTTTCTTCAACTCGCGGGTCATTGATTCCCGTGACATGGAGCGGTCAGCCGCAAGAATTACTTTCGTCGTCCGTGTCCCTCGTCAACTAGGAATGTGACGAAATGAAAGCAAACCCCTACGATTCACCCACCGCCCGAAATGCTGAAGGCGTGGTTGACCGCGCTGCGCGAGACACGCTCGCCGCGACGATTCGGCAGTTCCTTGATGAACAAACGTCAGCTTTCACGTTGGACAAGGCCTTAGACGAGTTTCGAAACTCTTCCGATTCTACCGTTCGGTTCGTCACGCAAGCGGTGTGGTATCACTACGACGATTGCGACGACCATATGGTTGCGCTGTCCAAACCGGAATGGGATTATTTTCAGCGTTTGCTGTTGCTCTTGGAGTCGGATCGACGAATCACAGTGACTTCCATCCGTCGCTGGTCTTGGACGCAGTTCGTGGCACTCGGCTGCTTGTTAGGCTTCGGCTGTTGTTTTTGGCGTTTCGGCTGGGGAATGCATCTGCTGGCCTTTTCCATTCCATTGGGTCTTATCTCAATCATCATTTCATTTCTGCGCAGCCACAAACGCGCCGATAGCATCCCAGAATAATCCCCACGCGAATGCGAGTCCCGCCGACAACAGGTTGACCGCCGCAGCGGGTAGGGTCTTGCTCGATATTGCGGTAGTCCAGCTTGGGCATCGATTCTGTTCCTCGTCCGGTCGTGGGTAATCCGTGGTCGCTGTCGCCACTTAAAATGTTACCACGCCATGCCCGGCCAGTCGATTTCAGCAGCCACGCTGGCGGCTTTCCGTGCGCCGAGCACGCCGGAATCTGCGCCGCTTGGTCAGAAGGCCCCGTTTTCCCATTGTTTTCGTGGGGTGTTCGCTTCCCGTCCTCTCTGCTCAAAAACCCTGGTTTTCCCAGGTGAGTTCGAATCGTATAGAATTCACCGCCGGAAATGAGATGTATGGAAAATTGAGAATGGAGAATTATTAAGAACACGCCGACCCGCATCGATTTCACTTGCCAAACCGGGTTGGCCTTCTTCATCAGCTTGTCGACGACTTCGCGGGGTACGAACTCGTTGACCTTCACCGAACTCTTATGCGTCTTTACTTTGCGGAACGGATTTTCGTCGATGATCTTCCAGTCGACCGCATCGTGCATGAATTGGCGTGCGAATTGGATCGTTGGAGCCGATTCATTTAATCTGGCTTCCGCAAGGATATTTTCCGAAAGAATGCAGCGATTTGCTTCTTGTCGCAATG
>CAIXSC010000803.1 GCA_903921945.1 uncultured Planctomycetaceae bacterium | reverse complement strand
TCGCTTTTCTGCGGCCCGAGACTCTGCGCGAAAAGGCGAGTGGAGTGGAAACCCGGAGTAAGCGACACACGGCAGCGACGTTTTTTCGTGTGTTTCGTGTGTTTCGTGGTTCCACTCGATTCGCGGAACTCACGCAATTCACTCGATTCGCGCAACTCGCGCGCCTCACGCACTTCGCGCGACTCGCACGCCTCACGCACTTCGCGCAACTCGCACGCCTCACGCACTTCGCGCGCCTCACGCACTTCGCGCGATTCGTGGTTTCCTCCGATTCGCACGATTCCAAGAAGCGATGTGCGTCCGACAGGTAAGCCGTAAGGTCCGCGTCTTACGACTTCGCCGCGATGCGGTCTTTGCCAACCCAGGCTCGTAGCGCCTCGGGAATAACGATCGAGCCGTCGGCTTGCTGGTAGTTTTCCAGGATGGCGATGATTGCCCGCGTGATGGCGACGGCGGTGCCGTTCAGCGTATGGGCGAACCGGGTTCCCTTCTCGCCCTTTACACGGTAGCGGATGTCGAGTCGCCGGGCTTGATAATCGGTGCAGTTGGACGTGCTGGTCACCTCGCCCCACTCGCCGGCTGTCCCGCGTCCGGGCATCCACGCTTCGAGATCGTACTTGCGATAGGCGGGGCCGCCGAGATCGCCCGTGCAGGTGTCGATCACGCGGTAGGGAATACCGAGGCCGTCGAAGATTCGGCACTCCAGGTCCATCAGGTAATCGTGGATCGCGTCGCTTTGGTCGGGAAGCGTGTACGCGAACATCTCGACTTTCGTGAACTGGTGAACGCGATAGATGCCGCGAGTGGCCCGGCCGTGAGCGCCAGCCTCGGTGCGGAAGCAATGGCTGATGCCGCAGACCTTCATCGGGAACTGTTCGGCGTCCAGCGTCTGGCCGCTGTAGAGTCCCCCGAGCGTGATTTCGGCGGTGCCTACCAAGCTGAGATCGGAGTTCTCAATGCTGTAGACCTGCGTTTCCGGGCCGCGAGGAAGGAAGCCGATGCCTTCGAGGATGTGGTTTTGCGCGAGATCGGGCGTGGTCGTGAGCGTAAACCCTTCCGCTTCGAGGACGCTGAGCACGTACCGTTGTAGCGCCAGTTCGAGCAACACGGCTTCGTTGCGGAGAAAGTAAAAGCCGTGGCCCGTGGTGCGAGCGCCGCCATCCAGGTCGATCAGGCCGAGGGCTTCGCCGAGCGCGACGTGATCCTTCGGAGTGAAGTCGAAGACACGGATCGGAGTCTTGCCCCGCCGCACCTCGACGTTGGCATGATCGCCACCGCCCACCGGCGCGTTCGGATGCGTCATGTTGGGAATGGCGGCCTGCAACGCGTGGCATTCGCGTTCCAACCGGTCATGTTCGGCTTGCGCCGCGTCCTTTTCCTCGCGCAGCCGCCGACCTTCCTCTTTTCGAGCCTCGCGTTCCACCGCGTCTTTTGTCTGGCCGATCGACTTGGCGACTTCGTTCGCCTTGCGATTCAATTCCTCGACCTGCGCGAGCCTCTCGCGGCGTTGGCGTTCCAACGACACCAGCGTGTCGATGTCCACGGCCACGCCTCGGTTATGGCAGTTTTGTTGGACCAGGTCCGCGTGGTCGATGAGATACTTGCGGTCGAGCATAGGAAAGGCAAGACGTGAGTGGTGGGTGATGGAAAAAAAGCACTGGAGCGATCGGATCGCAACGGACCGAACCGTCTTGGATCAATCCAGTTCGGATCAAACCAGTACGGATCGAGCCGGTTAAGATCGGACTGGACCGGCCCCGACCGAAGCCACGCGATCCGGGCGGAAAATCCGGCGGGGCCGCGTTTCGGGGCTCCGCCGAGCTGTCCGTTGGAACGGCCACAAGTCTAGCATGTTCGTTCGACTGCGGGCGGCGGCCATCGGCAGTTCGCCGCAACCGGCTCGGCCGCGCCGCTGGGGTTCACGAGCGTTCCGTGGTGTCGCGAGGGTTGGTGAAGACGGCGATGCTGGCGGTGAAACCGTGCATGAAGTTGGCCTCGCCTACCGGTCCTAGTTCGCCGGCGGCGAAGAAACCGGCGGCGGGGATGGGCCCCAGGGCCTGGACGAGGCACTGGGCGTCGTGATCGGGTTGCGTAAACAGGTGGGTGCCGCGGCCGTTGCAGGTGAAAATCAATGCTCCGGCCGGCGTGATTTGCGGGTCTTTGGCGAGCACCCGCAGCAATTGTTTCAAATCATCATCAGCCGTTTCGTGGTCGCGCAGGTGGAATTGCACCGTTTGTCCGGGGCGGAAGAAATCGCCGGCCATGATGGAACCGTTGCGAGGATCGACTCCCAGCACATTGCGGACAAGGAAGTCGCCCGCCTCGAATGAATCCCGGTATTCGCTCACCACTCGCCCCACATGCAGTCCGCGTTGGAAGAGTTGTTTGTCGCGGTTGGGCAACTCATCGAAAACCTTTTTCAGTTGCGACAGCGCCGGCAGTCCGCCCAATTCCATCAGGACGTTGCGTTCGGTCTTCGTGAGGACGAACGGTTTGCCGATCGGACGGCATCCTTGGGACACGACGGAGCGCAAACCGGTTGGACCCCGCAACAAAACCGCGACCGCGCCTTCGGAAAACACTCGATCGCCCAGCACCAACCGTGTTTCTCCGGGCGTGTTTCCGCCGCTGGCCATGCCGCCGAGCAGCGGCACTCCAGGACGGTCTTCGTTCAGACGCTCGGCAAGCAGATCGGCGGGGAAACTGAACGGGTCGCCCAGCAGCAACAAGGCCGAACCAGCCGGCCATTCGTCCAAGACTTCGTCCGGCCAGCCTTCGATCGCGCCGCCTTCGGCTGTGCGTTTGAACGCGAGCGGAAACGCGGTCAGCGACGCCTCGGGGAGGACGGCGGCCCAAACCGCGATGGCCCGTTCCTCCTCGACTTCCCGGCCGCCTCCCACGATCGACTCGGCAGTGCATCCCAGCACGATGCCTGTCTCCGCGTGACGAGTGAGCGCCGTGGCAATCTCGCCGAGTCGCTCGCGGTGATGCGGCGAGGCGAAAAGAAACACAAGCGACGCGGGGCTGCCCAGTTGCCGTCGAATTTCGTCGCCGCATTCCGAGGCAGCCACAACGGGATCGGCGGCAGTCGACAGGTGCGCTGCGCAGCGTATCAAGCCGGGGCGGGTCGCATTCATAGGGGACTCCAGAACGCGTGGCTGCTGAGTGGCGACGCGATAAAACGGTTGATTCGAAAGTGCAGTTTGCTAGGCGTGCACCGCGCGGCGCGATCGTGCGGATGGCTCCGGCGGCGCTGATCGCGGCCCGACACGGGCACCCCGCGATCCATCATATCTGTACGCGATCCGTTCGCGGAGCACGATCGCGCAGCGTGGCATCGCCCCGACCATCGCCCCTTCCCGCACGATTGGCGAAACCAGCCTTATGGTCGCAAGAAACCGGCATCCAGTGGCGGATTAAACACGCCACAACCGCGACATTCGGACGATGAACGACGTCAGCCATTGGCGTGCTATCGAGTCCATCCGTGCCTGGACTGTCCGTGCGTGAGGGGTACGCGCGGCATCACGCTGGTGCCACATCGATCACTTCGATGCCGGGAAAGGAGTCTTCATGGCAGACAACCATGGCGAAAGATTGAGTATCGGCAAGATTCGCGTCACGCAAACCGCGGGTGAATCGCGTGTCGAAGCACTTGTGGATGGCACGCCACTATGGTTCGCTTCTCCGGACGCCAGTTTCCGAGTGTCCAGCGAAGGCTTCCTCAGCGCGATGCTGTTGCCCGCGATGACCACCCGCAGGCCCTTGGTAGCGATCGACGCCGCCTGCGACGTCTGGCTCGACAATGTCGGCGGCGCGATTGACCTGTTCCGCCAATTCCGCAGGCTCGATGCAATCGATGTCATCGCCCCGCGACTCGCTTCTGTGGCAGCCACTCCCCCGGCAGGCGCCGCGCCGGGCACGGCGTCGTCGAGGTCGCGGATCGCGTTGGCGTTCAGTGGCGGTGTTGATTCCTTCCACACTCTGTTGCGTTACGAGCGGCCGATTGAATCGCTGGTGTATGTCGAGGACTACGATATGCCTTCCAATGGCAAGTCCTGGTCCGGGCGGTTCGATCGCTGGCTTCGCGCGATCGGTGATGAGACGGGAAAGCGGACAATCCTGGTGCGGACGAATTTGAAACGCCATCCAGCTTTCCGTGGAACATCGTGGTATGACGCGCACGGCGCGTGCCTGGCCGCCGTTGGTCATCTCCTTGCGGACCATTTCGATACACTTGTGCTCTCGTCCAGTTTGCCGCGCGAGTGGAACGCGTTTTGCGGCACCCACTGGACGCTCGATCCACTGTGGTCGTCCGCGCGGTTGCAGGTAACCAGTTTCGGCGAACCGACTCGTTCGGAAAAACTGGTCGACATCGCCGCGGAACGGCTGGTGCAACGCATGTTGCGGTGTTGCTGGGAGAACCTCAACGACCGGATGAATTGTGGAGAATGCGAGAAGTGCCTGCGAACCGAAGTGATCCTCGCCAGCGCTGGCCACTTGGAGAAGTTTTCGGTTTTCGCGCATCCCGTGCCGCTCGCGGAGCGAGTCGCGAGGCTGCGCTGCATTCGCGCGGTAGATATCTTTCAATACAAAGAATGGGCGTTGAACGTTGGTTTGCCGGACGACCTGAGCCGGGAGGTGGCCAAACTGCTCGCGCGTTCGCAACGGTTGGCCGAGTGGCGCGGTTTTCGAGGACGCGTATCCGAGCGGTGGCGGAGCCTCAAGCAATCACTTCCGTCACTGTTCGGCCGGCGACGGCAAGCGGTCTGTTAAGCCGATCCCGGACTTCGGTATGCGGGTCAATGCCGAGTAGTT